>JAURJO010000432.1 GCA_030832235.1 Verrucomicrobiota bacterium | reverse complement strand
GAGATCCACCAGATGAACGGGTTGGCAAACACCTGGCGCCGCACGAAAGCCTTGTGCTCGGCCTTCTCCTCCGGGCCGGGCGAGGGTGCCGGCCGGTCGTCCCCGCGGATTTCAGGCAGGCCCACCGAGGAAGGTGTGTCGCGCAGGAGGATGAACAGGATGATGCCCGCCGCCGTGCAAAGGATCGCGGGACCGAAGAAACACCAGCGCCAGCCGAGCAGCACGAAGTAGCCGCAGGCCACGCTCGCGAGGGCCGCGCCGATCGAGTGCGAGGTGTTCCAAACCGACATCGTCGAGGCGAGACGCTCCGGGCGGAACCAATGCGTCATTAGCCGGCAGCACGGGGGGAACCCCATGCCCTGCACCCAGCCGTTGATCATCCATGCTACGCCGAGCAGCAGCACCGTGGAGCTGAAGCCGAAGAAGATGTTGGCGCCGACCGAGAGCAGCAGGCCGGCGACCATGAAGTAGCGTGCGTTGGCGCGGTCGGCCCACATGCCGTTCACGAAACGCGAGACGCCGTAGAGCAGGCCGTGCAGCGTGAGGAAAATCCCGAGGTCGGCCTTGGAAATCCCGAGATCCGACTGCATCGCCGGCATCGCGAAGCTCAGGTTCTTGCGGACGAAGTAGAACGCCGCGTACCCGAACATGGCGCCGGCGAGCGTGCGGATCTGCCACATGCGGAACAGCCGCGCGGCGGCGGAGTTTTCCTCCGGGGCGGCTGGCGATGCAGGTCGGGGATTCATTTTCGTTTCGGGGTCATCGGGTCCGTGGATTTCGTTTCCCTGCGGCCAAAGCTGGAGCACAGGAGCGAACGGAGGTATCGGAGGTGCGGGGAAATCTGGGAATCAGGAACACAGGTCTCCGGCGGAAGGCGCCACCATCGCATGAATCCGCGCGATCGGTGAATTCCGGGGTAAACCCCGGGTTGTTCCGAACCGCCAGCCGCCGCCGGACTTCCTGCCTACGTCGGGGTCGCCGGCCCCCGGCTGCAGAGTAAGATGTTCTCCTCATCCGTGTTGATCCGGGTCTTTCCGTGGTTGAACCCGTGGTCCTGGTTCCGCCCGACCCTTCCGATCCTCATTTGTATCCCAGACCGCCCCGGGCCCGAAGATGCGATCGAGCCACGCCTCCAGGCGGTCCGTGCGCATCGCGACATCGAGCACGGTGAAACGCCGGCGGATGTGGAAGGCCCGCAGAAACGTGTCGCGAAGGCGCGCGCGGGACAGGCCGATCTGCTCGGGCTCAGTCGGTGCGCCGACTGCAGCGAGACGCCGCTGCACCTCCTTCGCTGGCAGGAGTTGCGCGCGCAGGCGGGTGCGGATCGCCGTCCATTCCTCGCGCAGTCGCTGGAGCTGCGCGCGAAGCTGCGGCGTGTCGATCGCCTTCGCCCGCGCCTCCGTCACGGCTGTTTCCACGAAATCGCAGCCGTGGAAACGCGCGCGTATCGCCGCCTCGTTGTTCACCGGCGCGGCCGACCAGCGGCGGGCAATGGCCTCGGTGTCGAGGGATCCGAAATCCTCCACGAGCAACTCCTCGTAAAGGCGCGTGACCGCGTGCGTCGCGACCCCGACCTTGAATCCGTGGGAGGGTGCCTCCCCGCCGTGGACGTGGTGCTCCATGTCCCAGAGGTGGCTGAACTGGTGCTCCGCGCCCGACGCGGGACGGCTGGAGCGCGACCACTGCATCGCAAAGCCTCCGAGCATCAGGCCCTCGGTCAGAGGCCCGACCGAGGCCACGCGCCCGAGGCGGGCCCCTTCCGGATCGGCCAACGCGTCGCGCAGGCCGCCTTGCACGATCGCCCATGCGCGCGGATCGATCGGCTCCTCGCCGAGCGCATCGGCTAGTATCCAGTCGGCGCCCGCGGTCACCTTGGCCAGCAAGTCGGCGTAGCCGGCGGCCGTCATCTCGGGCGGCGCGCCGGCGATGATGTCGAGGTCCGCCACCACCGCGCGCGGCGCGGGGCAGCTGAAGGTCTGCTTCGCGCCCTCGTGGGTGATGGAGGCGCCGAAGGCGGTGTACCCGTCCATCGAGGCGGCCGTCGCCACGCAGAGGTATGAATCGCGCCCGGCGCGGTGCGCCGCGAGTTTCACGAGGTCGTTGATGGTGCCCGAGCCCACGGCGACGGGGATCGCGTCGTGCGTGCGTAGCGACTCCTCCAGCGTGGCGACGTGCGGGGACTCCGCGTAGAGGCTGGCCTGCGGGTAGACAAAGTCCGGCTGGCGCGCGATGCCCCTGGCGTCGAGCGATGCTCCGACGGCGATGGCGGCGCGGTCGTGGTTCTTGCCGTCGGTGATGATCACCGCGCGCCGGCCGGGAAAATGTCGCGCGAAGACGGCGGCGGTCTCGTTCACGACCCCGCGGCCCAGCGTTAGATCGCGGGTCTCGCGGGCCGAGGCGAGCGCCTCGGAGAGGGAAAGGCGGGCAGGAAGGCTCATCGGCCGGGGCGGGCGTAATAATCGCGCAGGGCGCGGAGGGTGATGTCGGGGTAGTCCGTGGCGAAAGACATCACGCCGAGGTCCAGGAGCTGGGCGTAAACGGCGGGGCTGTCGGTGTACGGGAAAACCTGGAAGATCACGCCGTGCGCGCGCAGCTCTCGGCCGACTTCAAGGAGGAAGGCGTTGCGGAGGCGGAAGGGGTTGTCCGCCGGGCTCGGGTCGGTCGGGGGTGCCCAGGTGTCTTTGGTCTCCTTGGGGTAGACGTGGATCTGCAGTTGGGTGATGCCGGCGTACTTGGTCGCACGGTGCTCCGCGAGATCCCGGCGCAACTCGGCCTCGTTGCCGTGCATCCAGAGCAACGTCTCCGACTCCGGCACGAGCGCCTTCCATTCGCGCAGTTCGGCGACCTTGCGGGAGGCGACGACGACCTGTTTCTCGAGGCCGTATTTCCGGACCTCGGCGGCGAGCCGCGGAAACTCGATGCTCTTGATGTCCATGTACAGGTGCCGCTCGGGCCGTCCGCGCATGAGCTCAAAGATGGTCGCCATCGGCACGACACGGCGGCCCCGGAACTGCTCGCCCTTGTAGGCGCCGACATCCAGCCGTGAGAGCTCGGCGTAGGTGAGATCCTTCACGCCTTTCTTCTTCAGTTCCGGCGAGGCGCCCTTCACGACACGGGCGAAGTTGTTGTCGTGGAAGGGCACGATCACGCCGTCGCGCGTGATCCGCAGGTCGGATTCCGGGTAGAGGCCGAGTTTCCACGCCAGCTCGAAGGCCTCCACGGTGTTCTCCTCGGCCAGGTTCCCCACGCCGCGGTGGCCTTGGACGATGATCTTCTCCAGCGGCAGGTGTTCGCGGACATTCCAGTCCGGACGGATCGGATCCCCGGAGGCGGTGCCGGCGAGGGCGGCGGCGAGCAGGGTGAGAACGGCGAGGCGATCCGGGAGGCGGGCGTTCATGATCGGGATTTGCGGCGGGGAGCGGGAGCGGCCGGGGAGGAAGCGTTCGACATCAGCAGCGCGGCGGCGCCCGCCTCGTCGATGACGAGACCCTTGATCAGCCCGCCGCGGATGGCGGCCTCGATGGCGGCGGTGCGGTCGGTCCCGGAAACCACGGCGAGCGCCAGCGGGATGCGGCGCAACTGGGCCAGCTCGATGCTGATCACGCGGTCGCGCCAGCCGGTCGCGCACTCGCGGCCCCGGTCGTCGAAGAACCTCCCGCAGATCTCACCGACGGCACCGGCGCGCCGGAGTTCCCGTACCATTGCGACGTCGAGGGTGCCGCGCTCGACGAACACGGAGTTCGCCAGCGTCCCGACCCCGACGAGGGCAACGCGGGCGCGGGAAAGGTGCTGCTGCACGGCCCGTACCTGCTCCAGCGAGACGAGCGTGTCGCGGGTGCGTTTATCGGGCATGAATGCGGGAGCGTTCAGCGCCAGAAAAGTACCACCAAGCCTTTGGGTCATGACCCGGCCGATCTCCTGGGCGTCGTGGGCGCTGGCGCTCGGTTCCACGCTGCCCATCGCCTGCACCAGCACCGGTTGTCGCGAACGATCGAGGGGAAGATGCGACGCCAGCGCCTGCAGCGTCCGGCCCCCGGCCAGGGCGACCACGTCACTGGTTCCGATCAGGCGGGAGACGGCGGCCGCCGCGAAATGCCCCGTGGCGGCCCGCGCGTCGGTTCCCGCTGATTTGATCACGACGGCCTCGGCGAGGCCGAGTCGCCGGCAAAGCGCCGCCTCGAGGTCCGGCCGTCGTGGATCGTAATCGGCGACGGTGATCCGGACGATGCCACGCTCGCGGGCGAGCGCCAGCAGGCGGGAGACCTTGGCTTGTGAAACCCGCGCGAGCCGGGCGACCTCCGCTTGCCCCAGCCCGTCGGCGTAATAAAGCCGGGCTAACAGCCGGAGTTGGTCGTCTGAATAAACATTCAGCATCGTTATATCCATCGAACCTTGGAGATTCCTGGTGAGTCAAGGGGCGCGCTGCGCGGGCTTGCGGCGTCCGTCGGGCGCGGCGCATCGTGCGGCATGTCCCCGCGCTCGATCGCTCTCGCCCTCGCCGTGCTGGCCGCCGATCTCCGCGCGGCCGACTCCGTGGCGCCGGTGGCGCACGCGCACAACGACTACGAGCACGCGCGGCCGCTGCACGACGCGCTGGCACACGGTTTTGGCAGCGTCGAGGCCGACATCTGGCTGGTCGACGACGCGCTGCTGGTGGCGCACGACCGGAAGGGCGTCCGGCCGGAGCGCACGCTCCAGGCGCTCTACCTCGATCCCCTGCGGGAAAGGGTGCGCGCGCTCGGCGGGCACGTGCAGCCCGGGCGGGACGGGTTCACGCTTTTGGTGGATGTGAAGTCAGCGGGCGGGCCGACCTACGCCGCGCTCCATGCGGTCCTCGCCGGTTACGCGGAGCTGCTCACGGAGTTCCGGGACGGAGCGAAGACTTCGCGGGCGGTGACAGTCATCATCTCGGGCAACCGCGACGAGGCGGCGTTGCGCGCGCAGACGGTGCGTTTCGCCGCGTTGGACGGACGGAAGGCGCATCTTGACGCTAACGTACCCGCCGACCTGGTCCCTTGGATCAGCGAGAACTGGCGGACCCTCTCGACGTGGAATTGGGTGGGACCGATGCCGGCGGAGGTTCGGGTGGCCCTCGGCGACTGGGTGGCGAAGGCGCATGCTCGCGGCCGCCGCCTGCGTTTCTGGAACGCGCCGGATTCGCCGGTCGTGTGGGCCCAGCTGGCCGACGCCGGGGTGGATATCATCGGCGCCGACGACCTCGGCGGCCTGCAGAGCTTCCTCGCCGCGCGCGCGGGGCGCTGAACCTCCCGGGCGGACACGTAACGCAGTACGTCACGTGTCCGGGGTGAAGCCTCGGCTTAGAACGTGCCCTTCACGCCGAAGGCCCACTGTACGCCGTAGGAGTTGGTGGAGGAGCGCTTGGCGTAGTTCGGGGTCTGGGAGCCGTAGCGCAGCAGGTTGTAGTGGACGTTGAAGACGTTGCGGCCGTTCGCGAAGAGGGAGATGCGGCGGTTCACCTGCCACGTGAGGTTGGCGTCCATGGTCGTGCGCTTCTCCTGGTAGAGGGCGGCGTCGGGGCCCTGGGCGGCGGAGGCGGCCTGGCGCTGTTCGCCGCGGCCGTTCCACTTGAGCATCAGCGTGACCGGGTTGCGCGTGATGGTGACGCCGTAGTTGAAGCTGAGCGGGATGAAGCGCGTGAACGCCGCGTTGCGGCTGCCGTAGAGCTTCAGCTTGGTGCCGTTGGCGAACACGGAGAAGTAGCGTCCCCATCCGCCGAGCGGCTTGAGCGACTGGCGGATGTTGGCCTCGGCGCCGTCGACGCGGGCGTCGCCACCGTTGACGGTGGTGCGGAGCTCCCAGCCGGCGTAGCTCGGCTCGAGCCCGAAATTTTCGAGGATCGCCGCGCTCGCGGGCACGCCGGTGATGCTGTCGTGGAAGTTGCTGATGTTCTTCCGGTATCCGCCGAGGCTGAATACACCGCCGCTGTCGGTGTAGTACTCGGCGGAGAGATCGTAGTTCTGCGCGATCCACGGTTTGAGCTCCGGGTTGCCGACAATCAGCACGCCGGGGAACGAGCCGGGCGACGGGCTGGCGGAGTTGTAGGTCTCGTTCTCGTCGATCGTGGTGTTGGGGATGACGTTGGCGAAATCGGCTCGCCCGTAGGTACGCGCGTAGGCGGCGCGCAGCTGGAAATTGGGGGTCAAGTTGTAGGTCAGGTGAAGGCTCGGGTAAAAGCCGTCGACCGAGGTGTTCATCGTGCGGCCCAGCTCGCGGCGGATGAGCCGCAGTTCCTCGAGCGAGCCGGCGGCGCCCGCCTCGGGCTTGCGGATACGGTTGCCGGCGGCGTCACGGGCGAACGTCCCGCCGGCGGTGCGGACGAACGCGGCGTCGGGGTCGTAGAGCGGGCCGGCGGCCTTGTCGTGGATTTTCTCGTAACGCACGCCCGTGAGGACGAGGAGGCGGTTCTGGAAGAGCCGGGTCTCGCCCTGCAGGTAGCCGGCCGAGGTGATCTCCTTGAAGTTCTCGGAGCCGACGATCCGGTTGGTCTCGGTGGTGACCTGGTTCGCGAGTGTCTGCGTGAACAAGGAGGGGTTCTTGCCCCAGGCCTCGACCATCCGGTTGAGGGAGGGCCAGGGGAGGTAGTCGTAATCGAAGTAGTTCTGCCGGTTCGTGTAGACCTGCATGGCGTACGGGGCGAGGGTGCGGTCGGTTCCCGCCGGCGTGTAGCTGTAGATGCGCGACTGGCGGCGGTGCTCGCGGTCCTGGGAGCGGAAGAGCCCGCCGGCCTGGATCGATACGGGCGCGCCAAGCACCGCGAGACTGCGCCTCAGGAAGCCGTCGAGTCCGGCGGTGTCGTCGCGGTGGTCGCGGATGGCGCCGTCGGTGGCGGTGTTGAGCACGAAGTTCCGCAGGTCGTACAGGTCGAGCGGGCGGTTGTTCTGGTCGAATGCGGTGATGCGGCGTGGGCCCTGCGGCGTGATGTCGTCGAAGTCGATGCGCACGCCCGTGGGGTTGGCGAGGGCGGTTCCGACGGTGTTGAAGTGGCCCTTGGAGACATGGCGCATCCACGTCTTGGAGGTGGAGGCGTGGCCGCCGAGTTCGCCGTTCCAGCCGGAGCCCTGCCAGCGCCAGCGGGCGTTGCTGCCGAGGGTGCGGGCGTCGATGTGGAGCAGGTTGGCGGCAAAGACGGCGGTGCCGCGTCCGGTGGCGGAATGGGAGAAGTTTTCGCCGAAGGTGAGCGGGGCGCCGCCGGCGAGGGTGGAGGTGGCGGCGGTGCCCACGCTCGTGGTGCGGTTCACGTTGCCGTTGGTGTCGATGTAGTAGGTGGCCTGGAAGCCGACGGAGAGCACGGAGTTGGGCGTCACGCGCCAGTCGAACTTCAGGCCGGTCGAGTTGCGCTCGTACCACTTGGGGGCGTCGATGATGTTGTGGCTCTGGAGGTACGGTTTCGCCGGCGTGGCGCCGGTGCCGGCGGCGGTGGCGTTCCACGTCGTTTGCGAGATGTTCTGCTCGTTCCACGCCTTCGAATGCAGCGCCGTGAACACGAGGCCGAAGTCCTTCGTGACCGGGAGCGTGTAATCGAGGTCGAAGCCGGGGTTCACGCGCGGCTCCATCGTGTCGTAGGGGAAGGGTTGGTCCTTGATCATCAGGCCGTCGCTGCTGGCCGAGGCGAACGCACGGTAGTTGAGCTGCGCCTTGCTGCGCTCGAACGCGCTCTTGCTCACCATGTTCACCGAGCCGGAGATGCCGCTCGCGGGGTTGGCCGGCGTGGGAACCTTCGTCACCTCGATGCGCGAGATGTTGTTGATCGAGACCTGCATGAAGTCGAACTGCCGCGAGGCCGCGTTGCGCGAGGCGTTCGCCAGCGACGCGCCGTCGCTCGTCACGTTCGTCATGTTCGGATCGAGGCCGCGCACGGAGACCGACATCGGCATCACGTCCGAGTAGTCCACCGTGATGCCCGGGATCGACTTCATGAACTCGGCGACATTGCCCTCGATCACGTCGCCGTAGGCGTCGGTCGCGACGACGTTCTTGATGTTGGCGGCGAACCGCTGCTCGTTCGTCGCGAGTGCCTCGCCCTCGGTCAGCTTGGACGAGGTCATGACGAACGCCTCGAGCTTCACCACGCCCGTGCGGTCGCCGTAGAGGGCGCGGTTGGTGAGGTCGAAGTCCTGCCGTGCGATCGCGCCGGAGGCCACGGTCACGCTGGCCTGCTGCGGGTCGAGGCCCGAGTAGAACGCCTCCACGACGGCACCGCCGGCCGGCACCCCGTCGATGCGGTAGGCGCCGAAGTTGTCCGTCAGGGCGGTGAATGGTGTTCCCTTCACGGTGATGCGCGCGCTCACCAGGTACTGGCTGGTCGCGATGTTCTGGACGCGGCCGGCGATCGAGCCGGTGGCCGGCTGGGCGCCGGTGGTGGCGGCGAGGAGCGACAATAGGCCGGCGAGGAAGACAGCAAGGCGGTGGGAGGTCTGCATGGTTCGGGGGCTGTTTCGGGAAAACAAACCCGGCACCGCGGGGTTGCGGCGGGGCTCGAAAGTACGGAGGGAAACTGACGCGCGGCCGTACCGCGCGCAACCTTTACGAGAACCTCCGCGGCGACGGGGCCGCGCGCATCAGCGTGGTTCGGTCGTGAGGAACTTCAGCAACTCGACCGTCTCTCGTTCGGGGAGCGCCTCGAGCAAGCCCGCGGGCATCAGGGACTGGGTCGTCTTCTGGCGCTCGCGGATCTCGGACCTGGGCACGGTGACGGTCTCGGTGACGCCGCGGATGACGACCGCGGTGTCGGTCTCGCGGTCGATCATACCGGTGAGCACGGTGCCATCGCGCTTGGTGACGACGTGCATCTCGTACGCGGCGCCGACGACCGCGTTGGGGTCAACGATGTTCTCCAGGAAGTAGTCCAGGCCGTTGCGCCAGGTGCCGCCGAGGTCCGGCCCGAGCTTGCCACCGGCGTTGCCGCCCATCGCGTGGCAGGCGGCGCACGCGCGTTCATACACCTTCCGACCGGCCTCGAGCTCGTAGGACCAGAGGGGGGCGTTGTGGTAGACGTCGCGGAGTCGCGCGATAGTGGCCTTGGCGTCGGCGGAGGCCTCGGTGGCGCGGCCCCAGACCCGGTCGAGGATCGTGTTCACCTCCGCGTTGTTCAGCTTCCGCAGTTGGCGGGCGTGCAGCGCGGTGAGGGCCTTGCGGTCGAAGCGGCCGGTCTCGACGGCGCGCAGCATGGGCAACGCGAGCGCGGGCCGGCTCGTGAACGCGGCGAGCGCGGCATTGCGGTCGGCGCCGCTGAGTGCGCCGAAGCGCGCGATGAGGCCCTCGGCGGCGCGGGCGGTGTCCGCGGAAACTCCGAGCAGCGGGATCACGGCCGACCGCAGCTCGCGGTCGTCGAGCAGGCGCACGAGCAGGTCGGTCGACTCGGTGTCGCCCGCGCGTCGCAGGAGATCGAGGGCGCGGCGGCGTTCGGCGAGCGGGGTGGAGGCGTTGGCGAGGCGCGCGCGGACAATGCCGAGCACGGACTTGTCGCCAAACAGCGCCGAGAGCTGCTCGAGGGCGGCGCGGACGCCGGCCTCGGTCGATGAGGCGAAGCGTCGCGCGGCGGCCTCCCATGAGGGCGGCGCGGAAAGGCCGGCGTCGTTCTCCAGCGCGAACGCGAGCACGCGGATTGCGCGGGCCGCGGCGTCGACCGGCCATTGCGCGACGCGCGCCGAAACCTGTTCACGGCCTTCCGCGGTGCGTGAGACGAACCACAGGATCGAGTCGGCAACCTCGCGCAGCGGGGTCGCGGCGGCGAGATCGAGCGCGCGGCCGAGATCGCCCGCCACTCCGGGCGCGAGGGCGAACCACGTCATCTTCGGCAGGAAGCGATCGCCGCTGTCCTCGCCCCGGGAGGCGAGGGCGGCGGCCGGCGCCCAACGTTCGGCGATGGTGAGCGCGGGTATCGCCGAGGCGACGGCGAGGCGCACGGCGGGTGAGGGGTCGATGCGTGCGAGGGCCGCTAGTTTCTCCGCGGAAAGCCGCGGTTTGCCCGGTTGCTCCGTGCCGAGTTGCACGGCCCAGGCGCGCACCGTTTCCGAGGCGTGGCCGAGGGCGGACGCGAGCAGGGCGTCGTCGAGGTTGCCGGTCGCGTGGAGCGTCCAGAGGGCGCGCAGCTGGGAGGAAATATCATCGGCGGTGTTCGCGGCCTGGCGGCGGAGCGCGGCGACGGCGATCGGCTCGAGGGTGCGTTGGGCGGCGCGGTGCTGCAGGACGCGGCGCGCGACGCGCACATGCCATTCGCTGCGGTGCAGGTGGAGCGCGGCGAGCTCGGCGTCGGAGCGGGCGCCGAGGTTGACTTTCGCCGGCTGCCAGGTGGCGGCCCAGGAGACTCGGTAGAGGCGGCCGTTGGTGCGGTCCCACACCTCGTCACGCGGGTTGTGGCAGTGTTGGATGTCGCTCCAGTCGATGACGTACACGGCACCGTCGGGACCGTACTGGAGATCGACGGGCAGGTAGGTGGCGTCGGGGGCGAAGAGCACGTCGTGGCCGCCGTGGAAGGTCTCGTAGCCCGAGCCGGTGCGGACGTTGACCTGGTGGTTGATCTGGTGGCCGTGGAGATTGTGCGTGAACAGGTGGTCGCGGTAGATGGCGGGCCAGTTGTCACCGAGGTAGATCATGGTGCCGACGTGCGAGTGGCCGCCGTACACCGCGGAGGTGCCGGGCGCGCCGGCGCCGCCCTCGCCGCTGTCGTAACGGGAGGAGGCGAGCAGGTAATTGCGCAAGCCGGGCGCGAAGTCGGGGCCGCGGTTGGAGATCCAAGGCGCGTAGTCGTTGTTGGCCTGGTTCCAGTAATGGGCGTTTCGGATGACGTAGGTGGTGCCGCCTCCTCCCCAGAAGCTGCGGCAATGGGTCATGAAGAGGTGGCCCTCGGCGTTGAAATCGAGGCCCCACGGGTTGCTGGTGCCGTGGGCGAACACCTCGAATTCACGCCGCACCGGGTGGTAGCGCCAGACGCCGGCGCGGATTTTTTGCCTCTCGGCGGCGGGCGCGCCGGGCTTCCCGACGTTCGAGAAGGTGAAGACGCCGTGGCAGCCGTAGAGCCATCCGTCGACGCCCCAGGTGAAGCTGTTAAGCGTCTCGTGCGTGTCCTGGAAGCCCCAGCCGTCGAGCAGCACCTCGGCCGGTCCGTCGGCGCGGTCGTCGCCGTCGCGGTCGGGGATGAAAAGCAGGTGCGGCGCGGCGCCGACCCACACCCCGCCGAAACCCACTTCGAGGCCGCTCACCAGGTTGAGGTTCTCGGCGAAGACCTTGCGGGTCTCGAATGCACCGTCGCCGTCGCGGTCCTCGAGGATGATGATGCGGTCACGGCCTTTGCCCTCGGGCTGGCGGTTGGGATAGCCGAAGGCCTCGGCGACCCAGATGCGGCCGCGGTCGTCGAAGGCGAAGGCGACCGGCTGGCGGAGGTCGGGCTCGGCGGCGACGAGCTCGGCCTGGAAGCCGTGGACAAGCTTCAGGCCGGCGACGAGTTTCTGGGCGGAGGGGTTGGCGACAGCGGAGGGCTTCGCCGGGTTGTCACGCAGGTGCCAGAGCACCGGGCTGGAGTGGAGACGCGTGAGGTCGTCGACGCCGGCGACACGGCGCAGAGGCGGGTCGCCGTTCTTGCGCACGGTGCCGATCTTGGGGTCGATCGAGGGCTTCGCCGCGGCGGTCTGAACGGCGGCGCGGGCGGGCGGCGGCTCGGTGGCGCCGATCTCCGTGAGCTGCAGATTACGGAACTGGACCTTGACCGGGCCGGGACCACTGTGCAGCTGGAGCGCGAGGAGGCCGCGGTGCGCGGCGGCGCCGCTCTGGTGGTCGTCGAGGACCGCGACGCGCGTGCCGTTGATCCATAGTTCGATGTGCGGGCCGCGCGCCGTAATTCGGTAGGTGTTCCAGGCGGGCGCGGGCCGGAAGAGCGCGGCGTAGCTGGCCGGCTCGCCGAACTTCTCGTTCCAGCGGCGGCCATCGGGTGCGATCGAAACCCGGTCGCCACGATCGACGAGCAGCGCGCGGCCGTGTTCATCGTAAATCCGTCCCAGCCAGGTTTTCCCGAGGTCGAGGTCGGCCTGGTAGCCGGCGGCGTGGCCGTCGGGCAAACGGCGCGAGCGGAACTGGATCCCGGAATTGGCGCTGGCGTCGCCCGTGAGGCGGAACTCCGCGCTCAGTTCGAAGTCGGCTACCTCGCCGCGCCAGTAGAGAAACTCGTTTTTAGCCAGTTTCTCCCCGGCGGCGATGGAGCCGGTGATCGTCCCGTCCTCGACGCGCCAACTCCGCGCGTCGCCTTCCCACCCCTCCAGGGTGCGCCCGTCGAAGAGGGCGCGCGGGGTCGGGGCGGCCGGGAGCGACCAGGCGGCGGCGAGCAGGGTGCCGGAAAAAACGAGGCGGATGGAGATCATGGGGGGCGAACGGGGTTGGGGATGGCGCCGCGCCCGTGGCGGCACGCGGGTGAAGCAAGGCCCGCGGGCCCGCGTGGGGCAAGAGCGTGGTGCCTCGCCACCGTAAATCCGCCGATCACCCTGTAAAAAGACGAAGACCTGCGTCATGGTGGGCCGATGCGAATCGCCGTGATCGCCGACACCCATGACCGTCTGCCCGCGGATCTGGTGGAGCGGCTGCGCGGCGCCGACCAGATCTGGCACCTTGGCGACGTGTGCGCGCCGGAAGCCTTGGTGGAACTCGAGTTGCTCGGCGTGCCTTTGCGGGTGGTGCGCGGCAATTGCGACGCTCATCCCTGGCCGCTCACGCTCGACGTGAAAATCGAGGGCCACCGCGCCCATCTCGTCCATATCCCGCCGCGGCGTTCGCCGCCGGGCGCCGAGCTGGTGCTGCACGGCCATACGCATGTGCCGCGCGACGAGGCCGACCCGCTCGGGGTGCGCTGGCTAAACCCGGGCTGCATCACGCGGCCGAACCGTGGCGCGCCCGCGGCCTTCGCGTGGCTCGCGCTGGATCGCGGGCGCCCGCCGCTTTGGACGCCGGAGCGCCTTTGAGCGGCCGCGGTCACCCTGACATCATGCGCATCGATCCGCGTCTCTGGCCGAACCTGCTCACCGCGACTCGCATCGCCCTGATGCCGGCGGTGCTGGCGTCCGCGGTGGCGGGATCGCGCGTCTGGTTCACGGTGCTGATCGCCGCGGCGCTGGCGACGGACGCGTTGGACGGTTTTCTCGCGCGGCGCCTCCGGGCTCTTTCCGAATTCGGGCGGAAACTCGACAGCGCGGCGGACTACGTGACGCTGGGCGCCGGTGTCTGGGGCATCGCCCTGCTGTGGCCCGACGTGATGCGGCGGGAGTTGCCGTGGGTGGTCACCGGTCTGGCGGCGTTTCTGGCGGTGATCGTCTACGGCGTCGTGCGGCTCGGCCGCGCGCCGTGTTACCACACCTGGGCATCCAAGGCCGGCGCGGTGGTGTGTCCGCTAACCCTGGTTCCCCTCTTGTCGGGCGGCGCGGCCGCACCGTTCCATGCCTCCGTGGTCTGGCTGGTGCTGGCGGGGGTGGAGGAAATCGCGATCGCGCTGCTGGTGCCCGCGCATGCGGGCGAGATTCCCACGGTTTGGCATGCGCTCCAGTTGCGCCAGGCGCGCGCGGCCGGTGGCGGTCGCGGCTGAAGCAGGCGGGCCAGCGCCCGTACTACGCGCTCGCCCTGCGCGGGTCGGTGCTTTCACTCGCGGGCGGTTTGACCACCGCGCAGCAGGAACTCCTCGGTTTGTTCACGCCGCTCCCCGGCGCCCCGTCCGCGTCGGCGCCCCGGCCGCGGCCGGTAGCGCCGCCGCCGGCGGGCGAGGAGACTGTGGTGTTCGAGCGCAGCGCGCGGGCGCGCAACTACCGGCTGACGCTGCGTC
>JAURJO010000054.1 GCA_030832235.1 Verrucomicrobiota bacterium | reverse complement strand
TCGACTTCGCCAAGGTCACCGCCTGCGTGCGCCGCGGGCTGTGCGCCTACCAGGGGGACATGACGCGCTTCATGCGCGATTTCCCGGAAAAGCATTTCGACCGCGTGATTTGCTCCCGCACCGTCCAGGAGCTGGCCGATCCGGCCTCGGTCATCCTCGAGGCGCTGCGCGTGGGCCGCGCCGTCACCGTCGGCTTCGTCAACCACGGCTTCTGGAAAAACCGGCTCAACGCCCTGCTGCAGGGCAGCAAGATCCGCAACGAGGTCTACACCACCGAGTGGTTCGAGAGCCGGCCGTCCAATCCCGTCACTGTGCTGGACTTCGAGCGCTTCTGTTCAGCGAAGGGCATCCGCATCGCGCGGCGCGCCCACCTCGCCGGCGACTGGCGCACGCCCTGCTCCTCGTTGCCCAACCTGCTCGCCGGCTACGCGCTCTACGATCTCGCGCGCTGATCGCCCGCGCTCGTTGCAGATACGATTCTCACTTTCACCCACATGAACCGACCCCGCCTCCGCCTGCTCGCCGGCCTTCTGGCCGTGCTCGCGCCCGCCGCCCTCGCCCAAACCGCCCGCACCGGCACCGTCGCCAAGCGCTACGCCGAACTCTGCGCCAACTGCCATGGCGACAAGCTGCAGGGCGCCCAGGCCCCCTCGATGCTCGACGATGTCTGGCTCGCCGGCGGCGACGACGCCTCCATCGAGAAGAGCATCCGCACCGGCTTCCCCGACAAGGGCATGCCCGCCTGGGGCAACGCGATTCCCGACAAGGAAATCCGCGCGATGGTCATCTTCATCCGCGAGCAGCGCGACCTGGCGCGGCGCGGCCAGGTGCAGTTCAACAAGCCGGCCGACGCCGTCACCACCCGCAGCCAGCTGCACGACTTCCAGGTCGACACCTGGGTCGGCGGGCTGAAGGAGCCCTATTCACTCGCCTTCCTCAACCCGGACCTGGCGGTCGTGACCGAGAAACGCGGCCACGCCTTCCTGATCGAGAAGGGCAAACTCGCCGCGCGTCCGCTGCTCGGCCTGCCCGTGGTCGACACGGCCAGCCAGGCCGGTCTCTACGACGTGGTCCCGCACCCGGACCACGCGCGCAACGGCTGGGTCTACCTCGCGTTCGCTGACCCGAAAAAGGACGCGGACGGCAAGCCGGTAAGCCTTACGCGCATCATTCGCGGCCGGATCAAAGACGGCGCCCTCATCGACCAGGAGACGGTCTACCAGGCCCGCCCCGAACACTACATCAAGGCTGGCGGCGTGCATTTCGGCGGGCGCATCGCCTTTGACCGCCAGGGATTCCTGTTTTTCACCATCGGCGAACGTGGCCAGGGACCGCACGCGCAGGACATCACGCGCCCCAACGGCAAGGTCCACCGTATCCACGACGACGGACGCGTGCCCGCGGACAATCCCTTTGTGAAAAATCCCGAGGCCTGCGCGACCATCTGGAGCTACGGACACCGCAATCCGCAGGGCCTCGCTGTCCACCCGGCGACCGGCGAGATCTACGACCTCGAGCACGGCCCCCGCGGCGGTGACGAGGTGAACCTCGTCCGCAAGGGTCTGAACTACGGCTGGCCGATCATCTCGTACGGCATGAACTACGACGGCACCACGCTCACCGACCTCACCTCGAAGGAAGGTATGGAGCAGCCGGTCACCTACTGGGTACCCTCCATCGCACCCTGCGGCGCCAATTTCTACGCCGGAGATCTCTTCCCGAAGTGGCGCAATCAGCTCTTCGTCGCGTCACTCGCCGCGCAGGAACTGCGGCGTCTGGAGATTTCCGGCGGCAAGCTCGTCGCGCAGGAGGTCCTCTTCAAGGAGCTCGGCCGCATCCGGCACGTCGTCGCCGGACCAGACGGCGCGATCTACGTGCTGTTGCCCGAGCGCGTGGCGCGACTCGCGCCACCGCCGGCCACCAAGTCCTGAGCGCCGCCGCCGCGCGCCGCCTCACCGCGGCGCGCCCGGCAGCGGTCGCTGCAATATTTCACCTCGTCCCAGACGCGCGCCCACTTGCGGCGCCAGACGAAAGGCCGTCCGCACACCGCGCACGGCTTCTCCGGCAGGTTTTCCTTCCGCACGCCCCTCATGGGATCGCGGACCGCGTGGTAACGCGGTCGATTTTCTCAAGCGGGAACACCTCTACGTCCACCCCGTCCGAGCACACCGCGTGGTCGGGCCCGCGGCCGGGTGAAGCGAAGCCCGCGGCCGAAAACAGGCTTTCGGCGCAAAATGTGACCTCCACCCGCCGCAGCGCATAAGGCGGATGCGCCACCGCTCCACGGAAAAGCCGTCCTCCGCCGGCTGCGTACAAACGATACCGCTCCACCAGGAAGTGCTCCCATGATCCCGCTTCGGGCGCGGGCAGAGCCTCTCCGCCGAACCATTCGAAGCGCGACTCCTCTCCGCTCGCGCGGCGCCGGGACGTGAAGGAGATCGACCCCGGGGCGACTCCGGGGCGCATCTCCATCCGCGCCGCGTGGTACGGCAGATGGAAAAATCTCCGCGCGATCGCGACGGCGACCCGGCTGCCGGCGTCTAGAGAGTAGAACCAGACGCCCGGCACGCCCGCCCGATCACGCACGTAAGTGCGGAGGTTGAGCTCAGGAAAATAGGAGACTCCCGGCAGCGGTGGAAGAAAAGCCGGCCGCACCTTCTCCATACGGAACGGCACGATCCCGAGGAAGGCGCGCCCACCGAAAGTGTCGGGTTCCAAACCCGGAGGCAGCGTCGGGAGGATCACGTCCACCGGAACCTCCCAGTGCAAAAAAAGCAGGGCGCTCCAGCGCTGCCGCAGCACCGCCGGTCCCGCGGGACGTGTCGGCACCGCAGGGACGCGGGCGAAGGCGGAGGCGGAAAGGGTCGCGGCCATCGCGCAAGGGAGCCGGACCGGACGCGCGCGCAAACGCCGGCCGCAGGAAACCACGCGCCCATTTGACGCCCCGCCTCCGTGCGCCACGCTCGCCAGGTGCTCTCCGACGCCTTCGCCGGCCTGCAGAAGCTGATGCTGCCCGACCGGTGGCAGGCGGAGGCGCTGGCCGGATTGCGGGACGGACGCGACGTGATCGTCGACGCCCCGACGGGCGCGGGAAAGACGTACATCTTCGAGCGCTGGGCGGAACAGACCGCATTCGCACGACGCGCGCTTTTCACCGTCCCCACGCGGGCGCTCGCCAACGACAAGTTCGCCGAGTGGCGCGCCCGCGGCTGGGACACGGGCATCATGACCGGTGACCTTTGCGTGAACCCGGACGCGCCGGTCGTGGTCGCCACGCTGGAGGCGGTGCAGGGGATCGTAGTCGGGCGCCCGGGTGCGCGGGAGCGCCGGCCTTTCGGCCTGCTGGTGATCGACGAGTACCAGTGGATCGCCGATCCGCATCGAGGGAACCACTACGAGGGCGTGGTGCTGTTCGCTCCGCCGGGGCTCCAACTGCTGCTGCTTTCCGGCGCGGTGGCGAATCCCGACGAGGTGGCGGCGTGGCTCGGCCGCCTCGGCCGCCGCACCGCCGTGATCCGCCACCACGAACGCCCCGTTCCCCTGGAGGAGGTGGAAGTCGACGAGTTCATCCACGGCCTGCCGCGTTGCATCGAGGGTTTCTGGTCACGCCGCGTGGCCGGCGCGTTGCGGGAAAACCTGGGACCCGTGCTGCTCTTCGCGCCACACCGGGCCGACGCGATGCGTCTGGCGCGGCAACTCGCACGTGAGCTTCCCCTCTCCGACCCGCTCACGCTGAGCCCGGAGCAGGAACGGCTCTGCGGGCCCGACCTCGCGCGGTTGCTCCGCGCGCGCGTCGCCTGCCACCACAGCGGTCTCAGCTACGCGCAGCGCGCCGGCGCGATCGAGCCGCTGGCGAAAGCCGGACAACTGCGTGCGGTGGTGGCCACGCTCGGATTGAGCGCGGGGATCAACTTCTCACTCCGCTCCGTGATGATCACGGCCGGCCATTACCGGTACGATCATCTCGAGCGCGAGATCGCGCCGCACGAGCTGCTGCAGATGATCGGTCGCGCTGGCCGCCGCGGCCTCGACGAGAGCGGCTACGTGCTGGTGAGCGGCAGCACGCCCCGCCTGCGGCGGGCGGAGCCCCTTCGGTTGCGACGGGCCGCACCTCTCCCGTGGGCGCTTTTCCTCCGGCAGCTGCGCGGCGGGCGTGACGCCGGCGAACTGGCCCGCACGGAGGCGGCGCGTCTTTTCACGGCCGACCCCGTGCCCACCGGGGCGGAGCACACCCCGTCTGAAGTCGCGGCAACGCTGCCCTGCGGGGAACGCACCGACACCGGCCGCGCGCGCGTGGTACGCCGGGAACGCAATCCCCTGCCGGCCTGCGCGAACTGCGAGCGGCGAGCCGAGTGCCTCGCGCTTTCGCCCGAACCCACGCTCCTCTGGCAGTGGCAGCGCACCGGCCTCCTTGACCGTAGGCTTCGCATCACGGTGCGCGGCGAGATCGCGTCGTTCTTCCTGGGGCCCGAGGGGCTCGCGCTCGCCGCCGCCCTCGAGAACCACCGCTATCCGATCGACGACCTGCTCTTCGACGCCGCGGATCTCTTCGCCGCCGACCGTTTCACCGGCACAAACCCGCGCTGGCTCGGACGGCTCGCGGACGCCTGCCGGCAGGCCTACCGACGCCTCTCGATCGACGGCTGGCTGCGCGATGGCGTGCCGCCGCAGTACGGCTCGGGTGCCGGCGAGGCCGTGCGCGCCCTCGTCGCCGAGGGTGCCCGCGCCCGCGAGGTGCTCGAGACCGTCGAGACGGCCGGACGCGGCGACATCGACCGGTTGCTCACCGAATGGCGCAGCTTGTTGCGCCAGGCGGCCGCAGCCGACCCGCTCGTCGGCGACGGCGCGACCATGACCGCGCGCGACCACTTCATCGCGGAGCGCTGGGACACGTTCCGCGCACTGGCTCGGCATTGGCTGCGCGAGGCGCGGCTTGACGCGCTGCCCGATCTGCCACCGCTGACCGCGGACCAACGCCGGCCGGTGAACCACAGCGTGCTGCGTCCGGCCCGCATCGCGCCGCCCGGAAGGCTCGCGCCGGCGAGGGCCTGATCACGGTAGCGGCAGCCAGCGGAAGGCCCCGTCGCGATCCCGCGAAGGCGCCTCGGCGCCGGCGGCCGTCGCGAGGCGCCGCTCGGTCTCGCGGATCAATTCCGCCAGCGCCAGCGGCGAAGGCTTTTCGGCCGTCTTGAGCTCCAGTCGCCGGCGGACGAACCCGGCCTTGATCCGCCACAGTTCAAGCCCGACGCCCGGCGGGAGCCCGCGTTCGCGCACCCACGCGTTCATCAGCCCCTGGTCGCCGTCACGCGCCGCCAGCCACGCGAGCGCATCGGCGGGCTCCAGCACGCCGAACACCCGCTCATCGTACTCATCGCGCACGCGCTGGCGCTCGAGCAGGGCCGCGGACGAGAGATCAAACACCAGCGCGAAACGGTCCTCGAATTCCCGCTCAAGGCGAAAAACCGTGCGCACCTGCGCTTCGGTCGCGCCGGTACCGGTGAGCGCGCGGCGGACGGTCTGCCCCGCATTGGTCTCGGCGAGCTCGAGCTCATCGAGCTCCGCGGGAGTGAGCACTGAAGCCAGATCAGCGCGTTTTTCCCGTTCGAGTAGCGCGAGCTGACGGAGAAAGGCGTTCAGCCCTCCGGGAAACGAACCCGCGGCCGCCGCGTAATCGGCGGCGGCCCGGGTTCGCACCTCGTCGTAGTCCCGCTTGATGCGCTCGACCCGCGCGCGCTTTTCGTCCGCCGAGAGCGGCGGCGCGACCCCGGCGCCACCACCGATTCCCGCGCGTGAAGCAACGTCTCTCCCGCCGGCAACCGGCGACGCTCCGGCCGAAGCGGTAGCTCCGGCCGGAGGGCCCGAGGGGCGGGACGCAAACCACAGGAAGGCGGTCGCACCAACGAGAAGGACGGACCACGCCAAACGCCGTGCCGTTTTCATGGTGTGAGAACCCCAGATTTCGTCGGCGGCCGCATCGGTTCAAAGATGACGAAACACGCGGCCGCCGCCACCGATTTCTCATTGCGCGCCCCTCGGGGCCGGCCCGCAATCGCCGCCCGCAAGATGAGCGTCCCCCACACCCAATCCGTGCTGCAGCTCGTCGGCGCCGCCCTCTGCTGGAGCTTGGCCGGCGTGTTGATCAAGCACGTCGGGACCACGTGGTCCGGCCTGGCCGTGGCCGGCGGCCGCGGGGCGATCGCAGCGGTCTTCCTGCTCCTCACCTGCCGCGGGCTGCGTTTTCATTTCTCGCGCGTGCAGGTGGCCGCGGCGCTCCTGTACGCGGCCTGCACCGTCTTGTTCTGCTGGGCGACCACCCTCACGACCGCCGCCAACGCGATCCTCATCCAATACACCGCGCCAGTCTGGGTGGCCCTGCTCGGGGCACGCTTCCTAGGGGAACGGGCGTCGCGACTGGACTGGCTCGCGATCGCGGTGACGCTCGGCGGCATGGCGATCTTCCTGCAGGACGGCCTCGCCTCCGGCCACGTTGCCGGCGACCTGCTGGCCCTGCTCAGCGGCGTGAGCTTCGGGGCGACCGTGGTCGCGCTGCGGCGGCAGAAAGACGGCTCGCCGGTGGAGTCGATCATCCTCGGCAACATACTCGCCTTCCTGATCTGCCTGCCGTGGATCCTCCGCGCACCGCCGCTCCCGGCCGGCGGCTGGGCCGCCCTGATCGCCCTCGGCACCGTGCAGCTTGGGCTCTCCTACTGGCTCTACGCCCGCGCCATCCGGCACGTCACCGCGCTCGAGGCCGTGCTCATCCCGATCATCGAGCCGCTGCTCAATCCGCTCTGGGTGCTGCTCTTCATGGGCGAGGCGCCCTCGGGCCTCGCGCTGCTCGGCGGCGCGGTGGTCATCGCCGGAGTGACCGCCCGATCCCTGCTGACGTCCCGCACTCGAAACTGAACCGGAAACCTTCCGACCCATCACCCGTCTACTTTTCTCCGTGAAGACCGCCCCGCTCCTGCTCGCCACCTCCCTCGCCGCCAACGCCGCGCTCGTCGCGTTCGTCGTCATCCGCGACACCGCGAAGCCCGCAAACGCCGCGAAGCCCTCCGCGCCCGCAGCCAACGCGCCGGTGCCGGACGCCGCGCTGCGCGCCGCCCTCGCCGCCGGCGACACCGCCGCTCTCACCGCCGCTGGTGCCCCCGCGTCCCTCGTGCGCGAACTCGCGCTCGGCCGGCGCCTGACTGCGCTCGCCATTCAGGTTCCCGCCGGAAACGTCGACCCGCGCTGGTGGCGGAGCGCCAAGGCCGGCTCGACGGTGACCGAGGAACGCGCGCGTTGGCGCCGCGAAGTGACCGACGCCCTCGCCGCAGCCGGCATCGATCCCAAGGGCGTCTTCGGCCCCGGCGATCCCGGACTGCTCTCGTTCCTACCGGCCGCGAAGCGCGAGGCACTCCGGCGCATCAACCAGGACTACGATGAACTCACGGCCAAATTCGGCGCCAACGGTGTCCAGTTGGCGTCCGACCGCGAGCGCCTGAAGCTCCTGCGCGCGGAACGGGAACGCGACATCGCGGCACTGTTCACCCCCGAGGAGTACGCCGAGTACGCGATGCGCACGTCCCCCTCCTCCGCGGTCGTGCGGGCGCGTTACGGCGACGCGATCGAGACGCCCGAGGAGTTCCGGCGGATCTACGATCTGCAACGCGCCTTCGACGACAGATTCCCGATGGAAACCGCCAAGGCGCGATCCAACCCGGAGGGCATGCGCGCCTTCGCCGACGCCCAGCGTCAATTGCAGGACGACATCCGCGCCGCCGTGGGCGATCCGGCGTGGTCGCGTCTCCAGCGCGCGGCCGACGCCGATCTCGGCACGGTCGAATCCCTGGTCGGTCGACTGAACCTGCCCGCCGCGACCACCGACCGCGTGGCCGCGCTGCGCGAGGCGCTGGCCTCGGAGTCACAGCGTATCAACGCGGATTCCGCCGCGGCCGCGCCGGACCGCCGCGCTCGAATCCAGGAACTCGCCGCTCGCGCGAAGTCGGAACTGACCGCCGCGCTGGGGCAGGAGGGCTCCGAAGCCTACGGGCAACGTTCGCCCTGGGTGAGCATGCTGGCGGGAGGCCTGGCATTCTCGACCACGCCACCCGCCAACGGGCCGGGCGCGGCGCTCGCGATCGGCGGCCAGAGCGTCTATCCCGTGCTGCCCGTCGGGGCGCCAGGCGCGATCGGTCCTGCAAGGCAGATGATGATCTCCGCTGAATCGACGCTTTCCACAGACAATCCGGGCTCTGGCCTGCGGGAAAACGTGCGCGTGATGACGTTTTCCACCGGCGACGGAAATCCCGCCGTCACCGTGGGCGGGGGAGGCAGTGCCACGATCATCGTGGCACCGCCGACGAATCCGCCGGCTTCACCGCCGGGCAGGTAGAAAACGCGGGCCGGGCCGCGCGGATCGCTCAGTTCGAGCGGCTCACGTTGATCGTCGGATCGATCGGCGTGATGGGTGTGGTGGGCACCGGCGCGGAAGTCGTGGGCCCGGTCGAAACGGAGGGGGGCGTGACCGTGGTGCCGGAACTCTGGCTAGCGCCCGTCGCCGCGCCGCTTGCAGCGGAATTGGCGATCGCACCGGCGTTGACGTTCGAGGCGCCTCCAGCCGTCGCACCCGAGGTCGCGCCCTGGGCCGCGCCCGTGGCGGCGCCGTTGGCGACGGTCTGGGCGGCGGCCTGCGCGGCGGCCTGACCCTGCGTCTGGGCGACCGCCGTGGTCGCGCCCGCGGCCGCGGCGCTTGCCGTCTGCTGGGCGATCGCAGCAGCCTGCTGCGGGGCCGCCTGCGACGCGACCTGGGAAGCGGCCTGAGCGGCACCCTTCGCGGCGGCCTGAGCGGAAGCGGGCGAACCACCAGTTCCCGTCGTCGCACCCTGCGCGGCGGCGGTGGCAACCGCGGCCGCGGCCTGCGTCGCGCTGGCACCGGCACCGGTCGCGACCTGGGTGGCGGCGGAGGCGGCTCCGGAGGCGGCGCCTTGCGCGGCGGCCTGCGTCACCTGTGCCGCGGCGGCGGGAAGGGCTTGCTGCACAGCCTGCGTCGCGGCCTGGGCGACCTCTGCGCAACCTGCTGCGCGGCGGCGGCGGCGGCCTGCGTCGCGGCCTGCGCGTTGCCGGCGCCCGCAGCGGCTTGCGCGGCCACGGACTGGGCGGCGCCCTGCGCGGCAGCCTGCGTGACCGTCTGGGCGACCTGCGTGACAGCCTGGGCGTTGCCCGAAGCGGCCGCGGCCTGGACCGCGGCCGTCACGACGGCGGCGGCCTGCGTCGGCGCGGCGGCGGATGCGCTGGCGGCCGCCTGGGCCACAGCGGTCGGAACGGCATTCACGACGGTAGCCACCGTGGTGTTGAGTTCGACGGCAGCGGTCGCGGAGGTGGACGCGCCGAAGTTCACCGGATTGGCCGCGACGACCGCGACAGCAGCGACGGCTACCGCGGCGGCCTGGTTGACCGCCGCCATCACCTCGGGGTTGGACTGCGCGAGAGCCGTCGCCGACATGGCGGCGCCGTTGTTCACGGTGGAGACCGCGATACCGCCGGCTGCGAGCGTCACCGCGGGGACGTTGGGCGCTGAAATCGTGACAGTGCCGGAAGCCGTGACGACGGTGTAGTTGGTGCCCTCGACGTTCACCGTGTAGACGGTGCCGCGGGCCGCCGCGACACCGCGCGGCGTCTTCACGCCGTAAGTGCGCCCGGCCAGCTTGGCCCGGTCGATCTGGGAAACCAGGTTGCCGCCCTTGAGCTCCAGCGTGGGTTCGTTGCCGGTCAGGGTCAGCACAACCACCTGACTGTCGCGTTTGATAGTCGCGATGACACCGGAGACCGCCTCAAGGTAGATCTCGGCGGCGCCCGAACGGATCGTGGCGGTCTCGGGGACCTTCAGGCCCGCCTCGGCGTCGACCGTGCGGCCGTCGGGCAGGACGACCTGGGCGCCTGAACCGATGATCTTGACGATCGTAGCCTGCTGTTGCGCGGAAGCGATGGCGGCAAGCAGGAGGAACGGCACGACGCCGGCGAGGATGAGACGGGTGAATGAAGCCTTCATGGTGATAGCGGGGTAACTCGCCGGAGCAGGGTGTACGCCGAGATGAGTTTTACAATGCGCAAGCCAGCTGGGCGCGGCCTCACTTCTCCGTCATCACATGCGTGCCGTCCCAATCCGGAGGCGGCGGCTCGCGCGTGAAACGCTCTACCAACGCGAGCTGGACGAGGGAAGGATTGGACTTCACCCCCGGCACGCGGCCGGGTGCGCGCGGCTCCAGCGCGGCGCTGATCTCGAAAGCGCGCCGCGCGCCGGGCCAGTCACGGGCGCGCATCAGATCCAGGCCGCGCGTGAACGCCTCGACGCAACCGGCGGTCTCCGGCGGCGCCGCGCCGGCCTCGGCGAACACTTCGTGGAACGGGACAGCTTCGGAACGGCCCTTTACCACGATGCGACCGAGGGGACGGAAAATGACCTTCCCCGGGGCGTGGCGCTCGCAGGCGGCCCGCGTCGCCTCCGTGCACATGATCGCGGCGCCCCAAGCCTTCGCGCCGGACTCCATGCGGGCGGCGAGGTTCACGGAGTCGCCCATCATCGTGTAGTTGAACCGGACGCGGCTGCCCATGTTGCCCACCACGGCGGAGCCGGTGTTGAGCCCGATGCGTGACTGCATCGCCGTCACGGCACCCGGCCACTTCTCCGCCTCGCGCCAAAACGCGCGGAGCTCCGCGAGCCGCGCCTGCGAGCGCAGCGCGGCCAGGCAGGCGTGGTGCGCGTGACCGGGCAGCGCGACCGGCGCGCCGAACATCGCAACCACGGCGTCGCCGATGTATTTGTCGAGGGTGCCCCCCTCGCCCTGGATCACGTCGGTGCAGGCCGAAAGGTATTCGTTCAGCAGCTCGACGAGGCGCTCGGGCGGCAGCTGTTCGGAAAACGTCGAGAAGTCCTGGATGTCGCTGAAATAGGCCGTGATCTCCTCCGAGACGCCGCCCAGACGCGGCATCTCGCGGGCCTGCACCATGCGTTCCACAACCTCCGGTGAGACGTAGGTGCCGAACATTCCCTTGATGCGCTCCTTCGCCCGCTGCTCGGAGAGCACCCGGCGCAGGATCGCGAAGATCTGCAGGGCGCCGAAACCCAGCAAAGGGCCCGTGAGCGGAACCATGACGCTGCCCTCAATCCACGCGAGCGTCACACCGAGCACGAAAACGATCGGCACGCCGGCGGCCGCCAACGCGTGCTCCCGCAACCCGCGCTCGGCGAACCGCCAGAGGCAAAGCGCGCCCGCCACCCCGAGCCCGAGCCAGACCCAGAACGCCGCCGGCCGGCGCAGGTAGTCACCGGCCAGGAAGTTCTCCAACGCGTTGGCGTGCACCAGTACCAGGGGCGTCTGCGCCGCGAGCGGCGTCGGCGCGAGGTCGGTCAACCCCGCCGCGGTCTGCCCGACCAGCACGATGCGACCCGTGAGCTGGGGCACCGGACCGGGCTTCCGCTCGTGACGGTCGGCGAGCTGTGCCAGCGCCTGGCTGTACCCGTATGAAGTGAGATCCTCGACGTCGTGTCGGAAGTTCACCCGGTAGCGGCCGGCCTCGTCGATCGGGATGCGGGCGGACCCGAGCTTGCCGCGCACCTCGACCATCGCTCCGAGCCGGACCGCCACGTCGGCGGGTTCCGCCTGCCAGTGGGCCATCAGGACGCGGAGACTCAGCGAAGGAAGGATATCCTCCCCGATGCGCACGACCAGGGGTACGACACGCCGGGTGCCGTCGCGGTCCGGCGGCGTATCCACAAACCCGATTTCCGCACGCCGCGAGAATTCCCCCGCCGGCAGGAGCGCGGCCTCCGCGCCCAGGACGAGGGAACGGTCGCCCTCCACCCGCATCAAACGCGCCAGCCGCGCGCCCGCCGCTTCCGGGGAGCCCGGGGAAACACCTTCGCCGGCATCAGCCCCCATGGCGCCGAGCACCACGGTTCCGCCGGCGCCACCCAGACCGCGCGCCAGATGGGCATCATCCGCGGTCTCCGCCGACGGTTCGGTGAAAAGGATGTCCCACGCGCTGACGCTGGGGCGCCGGAGCCCCGAGAGCAGCAAGAAGTCTCCATGCAGCCGCCGCGGCCAGGGCCAGCGTCCGAAATCACGCAGGCTGGCCTCGTCGATGCCGATGAGCGCGATGGAGTCCGAGGCGTTGCGGGGCTGAAGCTCGGCCCGGAGCCGGACGAGACCATCCCAAGCCACATTCTCGAACGCCTGGAGGACCGGCAGACGAGACAGTCCGAACGCGGCGACTCCGCTGAGCACGGCCGGAAGCAGGACGGCACGCCAGAGATCCAGGGCGGGGGGCTTGGCCACGGGCCGCAAGATGCCTCCGCGGGTGCGGTCACCAAGCCTATTCCGCCGGTTCAGGGCTTTGCGGGCGGCCGGAGCTGCAGGATCAGGTTGGCGGCCGTGATGAGGCCCCCGCCCGCCAGCAAGGTCCAGGTCGCGGTCTCGTTGGGATAGAAGATACCCGCCCAGACGGAGAGCAGCGCGGGGAGGAAGAGCGCCAGCGCCGAGGCGAAGATCGGCTCGACACAGTAAATCAGGCCGGCCTCCGTCGCGGTGATCCGCGGCTGCCAGGCGACCATGATGGAAAAGGCGCCGATCGTGCAGACCAGCGCGAGCGCGACGGTGAATGCCACCCAGGCGCCGTTCCGCCACGGCGCGGCGAGCGTCGCGGCGTCGGGCGCAAGGGCCAGCACGAGCACGGAGAACACCACGGCCTGCGTCGCGAACATCACGAACGTGACCCGGTCGGGTCGGTTGCCGGCGTACTCCGGACGCTCGAGGGTGAGAATCTGCCCCATAAAGAACACCGAGCACAAAAGGGTTTCCCACTCCCCCCGGCCCAGATGCATCTCCCGCCAGTCGAAACGTCCGAGCACCGCCACCCCCGCCAGCACCAGCGCGCAACAGAGCCAGACGCGGCCACCGGGGTTCGTCCGCGCCCGCACCGCCAGCCAGACCGGGATCATGATGGCGTAGAACTGCGTGAGGAACGCGGAAGTGCTCGCCGAGGTGAACTGCAGCGCGTCGTTCTGCAGCAGCATCCCCGCGGCGGTGAAAAACCCCAACCGGATGCCCTGGTGAAGCTCACCCGCCGTCGATCGCCACACCGTCGAGGGTCGGAGCGCGAGTAGCACCCCCACGGCCATGAGGAACCGGGGCGCGACGGTGTAGATCGCGGAGAACCACGTGCCGGCCGCCGGGACCAGCTCCGCGTGCAGGAGATTGATCGCCTTGATCAGGGGGAAACTCAGACCCCACAACAGATTCGCCAGCAGCAGCATCAGCACGGCGCGGAGGCGAAGGTCGGCGGTCCGTGGGTTCATCCGGGAGGCAGGGCGCGGGAGCGTGGGCCGCCAAGCCCGCGCGGCGACACAATTCAACCGACGGTCGGGGCACCGCGGCGTCGCCCGGCCTGGAGTCGAAACAGCATCTCTTCCATCCCGCGGAGACTGACCGGCTTCGTCATGTACTCGTCGATCCCGGCGGCGGCCGCCGCCGCCCTCTGCTCCACCCGCACATCAGCCGAAAGCGCCACCACCCAGGCGTCCCGCGCGCCGGCGCCGGCCCCGCCGGAACGGATCGCCCGCAGCACCTCCAACCCGTCGAGCTCCGGCATGTGCATGTCGAGCAGGATGAGATCGTGCGCGCGGGGCGCCGCGGACAGGGCCGCGATCGCCGCGCGGCCGTCCGCGACGACCGTCGCGACGCAGCCGAAGCTCTCCAGCATGAGCCGGATCAGACGCTGGTTCACCAAGTTGTCCTCCGCGACGAGCACGCGGAATCCGAAATGCGGCCGCGCCGCCGCCGCCGGCTGAACGGGTAATGCTCCGGCCACCAGTGGAAACAACGCCCCGGAGCGCACGGGTTTGATCACGAGCGCGCGGAACCGCGCGCGCAGCGCAACCTGCGCATCCGCCGCGAGCGAAACCGGAACGAGGGCGACCGTCGACCGGTCCACGGGCAAAGACCCACGGCCCGAAACCAGTTCCCGGATCCCGGCCTCGTCCAGATTGCGCAGGATGACGGTCAGTCCCGAGGTTGGCAGAGCCTCGACCGCCTCCGCCTCGACCACGTCGGCCTTCCATACGCGGGCGAGCGCCACGAGGGAATCCCGGAACCGCCCGGCCGGCGCCACCACGCCCACCCTTGCGCCGCCGGCATCCGGAAAACGTGCCGGCCGATCGACGCGGGCCCGGATCGAAAACCGGAAGGTGGAACCACCTCCGCGGCGGCTCTCCACTCGGATTTGCCCGCCCAGCATCTCCACGAGATTGCGGCTGATCGCGAGCCCCAGACCGGCGCCATCATGACGACGCAGACTCGTCGCCTCCAACTGGGTGAACGGTCGGAAGAGACGCCCTTGGTCCTCCTCCGCGATGCCTGGTCCGGTGTCACGAACCGTAAACTCGATCCGGATTCCGCGTTCATCCCCCTCCGCGTCGGGAACCGAGGCCGAAACCTCGACTTCACCCCGCTCGGTGAACTTCACCGCGTTGCCCACCAGGTTGACCAGCACCTGCCGAAGGCGTCCGTGGTCCGTGACGAGGGACGCCGGCACCTCGGGTGAAATGCGATGGAAGACCTCGATCCCCTTCTGCGCGGCCGCCGCGGCGTGGAGATCGATCGCCTCCTCCACACACTCGCGCGGATCAGAGGGTGCCAGATCGATCCGGGCCTTGCCCGACTCGATCCGCGCGAAATCAAGGACGTCGTTCGTCAAACGCGCGAGGGCCTCGGCACTCGCCCGGATCGCCAGCAGCTGGTCTCGCTGCGACTCGCTGAGCGGGGAGGACTCCAGCAGGAGGCCAGTGAATCCGACGATCGCATTCAGCGGCGTGCGGACCTCGTGGCTCATCGTCGCGAGGAAATTCCCCTTGGCCTTGTCGCCCGACCTCGCCTGCTCCGTCGCTTCGCGCAGCTCGTTCTCGCGGCGAAGGATCTCGGTCATGTCGTCAAAGACGGCGACAAAGGAAACCACCCGCTGGTCGCGGCGCCTCACGGGGGACAAGCCGCCACGGACCGGGAACGAAGTCCCGTCGGCGCGGAGGCAGTTAAGCTCGCCCTGCCACGCGATGCCGGCGGAGAGGTTTCCATCGATCTCCGCCTCCCCCGCCGCCGGACCGGCGGGTTTGAGGAAGTCGCGTAGATTCCGACCGATGAGATCGCGGCGCGAAATGCCGAGGCGCCGGGAACCCACCACGTTGCAGAAATCGATCCGGCCGCCCGGATCGAGGATCAGGATGGCGGAGTGCGCCTGTTCCACGGCCTCGGAAAGATTGCGGATGACGTTGGACTGGATGCGCTCACGGTCACCTAGCAGCAGCATCGCCAGTGGAATGCCCAGGAGTCCGCAAACCCCGAGACCGGCCAGCACTCCGCCCAGCAGCACACTCTGGCGCAACTCGGCCGCATCTCCCTCGATGCGCACCACGTGGCGCAAATCCTGACGGGCGTTTTCGCCGAAGGCGGGAAGAATCGCGTAGGCGAGAAGGCGCGCCCCGTTGTCGGCGTCAAAAGGCCCTGCCAGCACGGCCTCACCTTCGCGGCGGACCTGCTCGAGCGCGCTGGAGCCGAACCGCGGCACATAGCGGTCTCCCGGCCGCGCCTCCTCGCCGTGACCGGGCTCGCGGTAATCTACGACGTAGAACGCGGGACCGGGACCAGCCGGAATCCGCAGCAGGCTGATCCCGCGCAACGTGGGGTTGAGCAGCGCGAGCCGGCGCGCCCGCTCGTGCAGCTGACGGTACCCCGCGGTCCCGAGGTCCGCGGACGTGGCGGATTGCGAGAAAGGATCCAGATCGGCCGTCAGCACCAGGCCGGCGACCGGCGCGCGCCGGATCATGTCGCGGCGCATGCGGCCGTCGATGTAGTCTCCCACCAGCCATCCCGCCGCCACTCCCGCCGCGAGCGTCCCGATGATCGCGGCCCCAAGATTGAGCCGCTGCAGGATACGGACACGGAAGGATTCTTGCACGTTGACGATCCGAGGACCCTTAGGAACGGCAGGCGCGCCTGACAACCCGAATGCTCACCGCCGTGCGTGCAAAAAAAACCGCCGCGGGCGGACCCGCGGCGGCAGAAAGGAATCGGGCAGTCTCAGCTGAGGTTCTTGGAGACGAGCTTGGTCATCTCGAACATGGAGACCTTCGACTTGCCGCCGAAGACGACCTTCAGGTTGTCGTCAGCGTTGATCTGGGTCTTCACCTTCTTGTCCTGCAGGCCATTCTTCTTGATGTAGGCCCACAGCTTCTTCGTGAGCTCCGTGCGGGGGAGCGGGGCGGCGCCAACGACCTTTGCGAGGTGCGCGTTGGGCGTGACCGGTTTCATGAACGCAGCATTCGGTTTACGGGCAGCTTTTTTAGCCATGATTTTGTTTGGGTTTTACGAGGCGATTTCCTCTAACGCGGGCCGTTCTAGAGGGAAGGCTCTGCGTTTGCCTAGGAAAATCTTCTGTTTCTCAGAGGGAAAAGCGCTTCGGCCTCAAAGCCCGACCAGCGATCCGTTGCGGCGGATCCACGCTTCGGCCTCGCGCCAGGCCGGGCAAACCTCCTCGACGCGGGCCCAGAAACGGGCCGAGTGGTTCATCTCCCGCAGGTGCATCAGCTCATGCTGGATGACGTAGTCGCGCACGTAGTCGGGCGTCTGCACGAGACGCCAGTTGAGTGAGATCGTGCCGTTGGCGGAGCACGATCCCCAGCGGGAACGCTGGTTGCGCACGGTGACCGCGCGCACATCGACGCCCGCGAGTGCGGCGAGCTCCCAGGCGCGCGCCGGCAACTCCACGCGGGCGCGCCGCGCGAAATGGGCCTCGAGCGTCGGCCGCAGATCGCCGTCGAGACGCGGCACGCGAAAGACGTCCGCCGCGAGGCAGACCTGCGGACGCTCGCCCTGCGCGGCGACGCGCACCTCCGTCATTTCCCCGCGCCAGAGCACGTGCGTGCCCGGCACCCAGATTTCCGCGCTGCGCGGCCGGCGGCGCCGGCGCTCCCTGGCACGCTCCAGCCAGCCGCGGTGCTGCTCCACGAAACGCAGGGCCTCGCGCTCCGAGCCGCCGGCCGGGATGGTCGCCACCGCGGTGCCATCGCGACGCAACGTCAGCCGGTAGTTGCGCGCCCGCGCGCTGCGCTCGAACACCACAGTCTCCTCGCCCGCCGGCGGCGGCGCCACCGGCCGCGGCCGGGGCACCGACGCGGACGGGGGGCCGGGGAGCGGCGTGAACAAGCCGAGGAGTTCCTGCTGCGCGGTGGTCAAACCGCCCGCGAGTGAAAGCACCGACCCGCGCAG
>JAURJO010000431.1 GCA_030832235.1 Verrucomicrobiota bacterium | reverse complement strand
GACGCTGATCCCCCACTCGGTGGCGTATCCGTGCGGGTTGGGGACATTGCCGGTGCTGTCGACGGCCTGCCGCACGACCTGCGGGGCGAAGCTGTCGGACTTGTTCACGTGGGCGTTGAGCCAGCGGGTGAGCTTCACGACAGCGCCGTAGGTCTTGGTGTCGCCGGTCTGCTCGGCCCAGCCCGGCAGGTTGATGACGACGCCGGACGGGGAAACGAAGTTCTGGGCCGGTCCGAAAATGCCCGTGTTGGCGAGGCTGACGAGACCGGTCTTGGGATCGACGAAACCGCCGGCGCTGGTGCGCTGGCGGTACTTGTCGCGACGGAAGCCGGCGGTGGCGACGAGCCGGTTGTTGAACAGGTAGCTCTGGGCGGTGGCGTTGAGCGTGCGGATCTCGGTACGTTCGCGGGCGCCGGCGCCGCTGTTGAGGACCTCCTCGATGGTGACGGGCGTGTTGGTCCAAACGTTATTACGGTTGTCGTACCAGCGCAGCGGGAACGTGCCGGTCATGTTCTCGGTCGCGCCCGCGCCGTAGTCGACGTTCTGGCCCTGGTTGTCGCCGAGGTACCAGCGCTGGGAGATGTTGGGTGAGCCGACCAGGTTCTGCGATGCGGTCGGGTTGATCCAAGGGTAGTTCAGGCCCGTGGCGCGGGACGCGTAGTTCAGCTGCCAGCGGTCCTGCCGGTTCTGCTCGGCGTGGGCGGCGAAGCGCTGCACCCCGATCCAACTCAGCCACGGCGATTTCGCCGCGGGCGTGAGCTGGTAGGCGAGATCGGCCGCCATGATCGTGTTGTTCTGCGGCTGGTAGGTCATCGAACCCGCGGTCGCCTGCACGTAGGGCCGCTTGAAGTAGGGATTCGGTGTGCCATCGAGGTTCTTCTCATTCACGTCGACGTAGACCACGGTCTCGAGGTTATCGATCAGGCCGTAGGAACGACGGCTGTACTTCTGCTGGAAGACGCCGGCCTTGGCGGCGATCAGGTGGTGCGGCGTGTTGAGCACGATCTGCTCGAGCTCGGCGCTGTAGGTCTTGGCCTGGTCGGTACCGTGGTTGGGCGCCACGACGTTGTAGCGGGAATAATCGTAGACCGATTTGTCGGACGTGCCGGGCACGATGTAGAGGGGCAGACCGCCGACGCCGAGGACGTCGCGCTGGCGCATGATGTTGGTGCCGCTGGTCAGCTGGCGCAGCGTGCTGTTACCGCCGCCGAACGGATTGGTCGGCAGCGCGGTGCCGGTGACGGAGTTGTAGGTGCGGACGATACCGAGGTCCTTCACCACCGACCCGTCGAAGTACGCGTAGACGTGGCCGTAGAAACCGTTGTAGCCGCCGATGAGGCCGGGCGGGAGCGACCACTGCGTCGTGGAAATGCCAAGGCCCGGCAGCGTGACCGAAGTGGAGTCAGCGGCGTAGGGGCCCGACTTCGCGCCGTTGGCGAGCGTGACCATCATGGTGGTCGGATCCCACGTCGGGCTGCCGGCGGCCTTCCACTCGGTGGTGGTGTCGCGCGCCGTGATGGAGTTGGGCCGGCGGTAATTGTTGAGGTAGCGCTCGGCGGAGGCGCGGATCGTGGTGTTCTTGAACGGCTGCACGAGCAGGGTGGCGAAGCCGCGGGTGATGCGCTCCGAAGACGGTTTGCGCTCGAACCCCTTGGACTCGTTCACGCCGGCGACGCGCAGGCCGACCTTACCGGGCAGCAACGGGGTGTTGAAATTGAAGCTCTCACGGTGCCCGCCGTAGCTGTCGGCGCGGAGATCGGCGCTGTAGGTGCGGCGGGTGAGATTGGCCTGGGAGGGGACCACACTGACGGTGCCGGCGGCCTGGCCGAGGCCGAAAAGATTGGAATTGGGCCCGCGGGAGATTTCGACCGCCGCGATATTGTAGGGGTCGAACGGGATGTTGCTGTTGCTCGTGAACGTGCCCCACGCCGTGTTGGCGCCGCCAACACTCTGGCCGGCGGCGGTAATGCCGCGCACGCGATTGGAGCGTGCCGGATCCGACTGGATCTGGTCGTTAACGCCGCCGGAGCGGTTGCGATTGAACGTCGTGAAGTTGTCGATGCCCTCGGTGCTGGCCTCGTAGCGGAACACGTCGTTGATATCGAGCAGCGCGAGATCTTCCATCTGCTGCTTGGTGATGACGGTGATGGAGGAGCCGAGGTCCTCGAGGCGCGTATTGAGGCGGGTGCCCGAAAGCGTGTTGAAGGCCTGGTAGCCGCGGTCGGTGCCGGCATCGACCTGGAAGGGCGAAAGCTGCACGATCTCGTCGCGCGCGGGGGCGGTGGTGGGCCTGGCGGCCGGAGAAGCCGGGGCGGATGAGGCCTGCTGGGCCCGGACGGCGGGGAGCGCCGCGAGCGCAGCCAGGGATGCGATCAGGGTTAGTTTCATGGTTTGCATACGGGAAAGGGGTTGAAGGCCGGACGACGGGGCGAACCCGACAATGGCTGGACGGAAGCCTCCGAAAAAAGTCTCGTGTTTACGCTCGGCGGGCGAGCGCGGATTTCCCCGCCGGCAGGCTCCCGCGAAGGCGGGCTTGCCTCAGGGCGCGCCGGCAGCCATCCCCGCGCCCATGTCCCAGCTTCCCGCGCAATTTGACGGCGTGACCGTCGTCACCAAGGCCAACGTCTATTTCGACGGCAACGTCGTGAGCCACACGGTGCTCTTCGCCGACAAATCGAAGAAGACCCTCGGGCT
>JAURJO010000430.1 GCA_030832235.1 Verrucomicrobiota bacterium | reverse complement strand
GCATGACCGGCCCGTACGAGAGCGTGCTCGGTCGCGACATCCGGCCGGTGGTGGACAAGTTCCTGGACGGGATGCCCCGGCGCTTCGAAGTCGCAACCGGTGACACGCGGCTTTCCGGCGTGCTGCTGGATATCGAGCCCGCGATGGCCCGCGCCGCGCGGATCGAGCTGCTGACCGTGCGGGCCTAGCTCCGAACGACACCCGCCTCCTCGAACACGCCGAGGTGGCGGAAACGCTCGTGGCGCGTGGCGAGCAGGCGCTCGTGATCGAGGGCGCGCAGATCGTTGAGATGCTTCAGCACCGCGTAACGCAGGGCTCCGGCGGCCTGCGCGAGGTCATTGTGGGCTCCGCCGCTCGGTTCCGGTATCACCTCGTCGACGACACCGAGTTTCTCGAGGTTGTCGGCGCTCAGTTTCAGCGCCTCGGCGGCCTTGGGAGCCGCGGCGCCGTCCTTCCACAGGATCGCAGCGCAACCCTCGGGGGAGATGACCGAGTAGTAGCTGTTCTCGAAGATGAGCACGCGATCGGTGACCCCGATACCCAGCGCGCCGCCGGAACCGCCCTCGCCGACGACGACCGAGATCGTGGGGGTGCGGAGCATGGCCATTTCGCGGAGGTTGACGGCGATCGCCTCGGAAACGTGGCGGGCCTCGGATTCGATGCCCGGGAACGCTCCCGGGGTATCGATGAAGGAGAGGACGGGCAGGCGGAATTTCTCCGCGAGCCGCATGAGCCGCAGCGCCTTCCGGTAACCTTCCGGCTGGGGCATGCCGAAGTTGCGCGCGATGCGCTCCTTCGGATCACGGCCCTTTTGTTGCGCCACGATCATCACCGCTTCGCCCTCGAGGAATGCCGTGCCGCCGATGATCGCGCGGTCGTCCTTGAATTGACGATCGCCGTGGAATTCCTGGAAGCCCTCGCAGATCGTGTTGATGTAATCGAGGGCGTAGGGGCGGCGCGGATGGCGCGCGATCTGGACCTTCTGCCAAGGGCTGAGGGAGGAGTAGATTTCCTTCCGCGTCGCCTCGATCTTCACCTCCATCGCGCGGACCTCGGCCGAAAGGTCGACGTTGGTCTCGATGGAACGCTGCCGCAGCTCGTTCAGCTGGCGGGACAGGTCGCGCAGCGGCTTCTCGAATTCCAGCACGTAGGCGGAGGTCTCCATGGCGGGACGCTACGGACGGCCTTTCCGGGGTGTCAACGGGCGCGAACCGCCCCTTCAACTGCCCGGGTTCTTCAATTGCTCCCGCCAGCCGCCGATCTTCGCCTGGGCGCCGAAATGCTCGGCCCGCGCCTTGTCCCCGCGCTCCACCCAGATGCGGGACAGGGTGGTGTTGATGAAGAGGTCGTTCGGACGCAGGGCGTGCGCCTTTTCCGCTGACGCCAGCGCGTCATCGAGCCGGCGCAGGGAAAGGTTCACCTCGGCAAGTGCGTGCCACGCCTCGAACGAATCCGGCGCCGCCGCCGTGGCGCGGGCCAGTTTCGCCAGCGCGGCCGGCGCGTCGTCGGTCGCGAAGTCGGCCGTGGCCTCCTCCACCAGATTCTGCAGTTCCTCGTTGGTCACGTAGCCAAGGTGGGTGGCCTGGTGGAAAAGGAAAGCGCGGTCGGTGGTTCGCCTACAGAATCAGCATCGCATCGCCATAGCTGAGGAAACGGTACTCTCGCGCGATGGCCTCGCGGTAGATCTCGTGCAACCACGCGATGCCGTCGGTCGTGCCTGGTGCGAGGAAGGCCGAGACGAGGCAGAGCAGCGTTGAGCGTGGCTGGTGGAAATTCGTGATCAGCGCGTCGACGCCCGCGAATCGTCGCGGCGGGTGGATGAAGATCGAGGCCTCGGCGGCAAAGGGGGCGTCAGCAGCCGCGGGTCCGCGGGAAAGGTAGTCCTCCAGGGTGCGCACCGAGGTGGTGCCGATCGCGATCCGCCGCCCACCCGCGGGGTTGTGGATAAGGCGCCGGGTGGCGGCCGGGATCTCGTACGCCTCGCGGTGAATGTCATGGGCCTCCACATTTTCCGCGGTGATGGGTCGGAAGGTTCCGAGACCGACGTGCAGCGTGAGGTTCGCCGCGCGGACCCCCGCGGTTTCCAGCTGACGCAACAACTCCGGGGTGAAGTGAAGTCCCGCGGTCGGCGCGGCGACCGCGACCTGCTTTTCCCGCGCGGCGTAAACCGTCTGGTAGCGCTCGCGGTCGAGGTCGCGGGTCGCGGTGCGCCCCGCGCCATCCTCACGTGAGATGTACGGCGGCAATGGCACATCACCTAGCCGGTTGGCCGCGGATGTGACCGGCTCGCCGTCCTTGGTCGTGAACCGCACGGCTGCGGAGCCATCGTCTCCGCGCGTGACAATTTCGCCCCTCAGTTCGCCGGAGGAATGCTCGAACGTTGCACCGGGCGGAAGCTTGCGGCCGGGTTTCACGAGGCAGCGCCAGGTGAAGTCATCGCCGTCGGGTCGCAGCAGGAAACATTCGACCGCGCCGCCCGTGGGCCGGCGGGCGGACAACCTCGCGGGCAGCACGGCCGCGTTGTTGCGGTAAAGGATGTCCCCGGGCGCGAGGTATTCCGGCAAATCGGAGAAGGCGCGGTGTTCCAGTCGCTTCGAACCCCGGTGGACCACCAGCAGGCGGGAGGCGTCGCGTCGCGCGGCGGGCGTCTGCGCCACTCGGGCGGGCGGCAGGTCGTAGTCAAAAAGTGAGGCGGCGAGTGGCACGGCTGGGCAAGGACGGCACCAAACCCGCTGCGGCCCCGAACACAAGGCGCTCCTCCGCTGAAACCTCCGTTCCCGAATAGCTCCGCGGGTCTCGCCCACGGATGGACACG
>JAURJO010000429.1 GCA_030832235.1 Verrucomicrobiota bacterium | reverse complement strand
GGCCGAAGCCGAGAAGCTGGTCGCCGCTGCGATCGACGGCGTGTGGGGTTCGGTTTTCTCCTTCGCCGGCAATAAATATATCTGGAAATCGCCGCGCTTGCTGCCGACCGACGTGCACGTCGCTTTCGGCCGGCCGGTGCCCGCGGCCTCGGCAAACGTCGAGTGGGCCCGGCGCGAGTTGCTCGATCTCGGGGAGCGCGCGTTCCAACAACGGCCCACGTTGCGGCGCCACCTGGGCCGTGAATGCGTGCGCATGCTCACCCGTCACCCGCGGCGCGTGATCGTGGTCGATCGCACCGCGGAACGACGCGTGCTCACCTGCGGGCAGCTCTACGCGGCGGCGGCATTGTTGAGCCGCCGGATCAAGGCCACGGTGTCCGAGCGGCGGGTCGGCATTGTTCTTCCGCCGGGCATCGGCGGCTTCATCGCCAATCTGGCCGTCGTCGCCGCCGGCAAGATTCCGGTTAATCTGAATTTCACGATCGGCCGCGCCGCGCTCGAGGCCAGCCTCCGCATCGGCGGCATCGGCACCGTGATCTCCGCGAACGTGATGCGGGAGAAGGTGCCGAATTTCCCCTGGCCCGAGCGTACGCTCGACCTCAAGGCCGAGATCGAGGCCGCCGGGGGCAAGCGGGGCATGGTGCCGTGGATGCTGGCCGCGCTTTTTCTTCCGAACCAGTGGTGCGCGAATCTGCTGGGCCTGCCGCTCACGGGAGACAACGAGGAGGCCGGTTTGCTTTTCACCAGCGGCAGCTCGGGCGAACCGAAGGGCGTCGTTCTCACCCATCGCAACATCCTCGCCAATTGCGCGCAGGTGTCGTCGCTCTCCGTGATCCCCGAGACGTGCAAGCTACTCGGCTGCCTGCCGATTTTCCACAGCTTCGGGTTTCTCGCCACGCTCTGGTATCCCATGCTCCGAGGCTGCGAGGTGGTCACGGTACCCAGTCCGCTCGATACCCGCCGGATCATCGATGCGATCGCGGCGGAGGGTGTCACGGTGATGCTCGGCGCGCCCACGTTCATCCGTCCCGTGATGAAGAAGGCGAAACCCGCGGAATTGCGCTCGCTCGACCTCATCGTCACAGGTGCGGAGCGCCTGCCCGAGGACCTTTACAAGGGGTTCATGGAGAACTTCCACATCGAGATCCTGCAGGGCTACGGGCTCACCGAGACCACGCCGGTGGCCAACATCAACCAGCCCGACCCTCCCATGGTCTTCGCGACCAACGAGCACCAGCCGGGCAAGCGCACGGGTTCGGTCGGACGCCTCATGCCGGGCATGACGGCACGCATCGTCGATCCGGACACCCGCGCTGAACTGCCGCCAACCTCCACCGGCTTGCTGCTGCTGCGCGGAGCCAATGTCTTTGGCGGCTACCTGGACGATCCCGCCAAGACGGCGGCCGCCTTCCATGACGGCTGGTTTGTCACCGGTGACCTCGGGCGTTTCGACGACGACGGCTTTCTCTACATCGAGGGGCGCCTTTCGCGGTTCTCGAAGATCGGCGGTGAGATGGTGCCACATGGCACCGTGGAGCAGTCGGTCGAGCGCGCGATGGGCTGGGAGCACGGCGATACCCCGAACGTGTTTGTGACGGGTGTGCCCGATGTCGCGAAGGGCGAGGCCCTAGTGATGCTCACCACGCGCGAGGTGGTGCTCGAGGACCTGCGCGTGCGCCTCGTGGCCGACGGTGTGCCCAACCTCTGGGTGCCGAAGATCATCCTTCAGGTGGAGAAGATTCCCATGCTGGGAACGGGGAAGACCGACCTGAAGGGATGCCGTGAGCTGGCGCTCAAGGCGGTGAAGTGACCGGGTGCGGATCGCTTCCGCCGGTCAGGCGAGTGTCACGGGCTTCGCGGCCCGCACGAAGGCCGGGTCGATCTCCACGCCGAAACCGGGGCCGGACGGACAACGGACGCGGCCTTCCTCGCAACGGAGCGAGGAAGTAGCGCACGAGAACGGCAGGTCGGCGTTTCCCTTGAATTCCATGTGCGGACCGGTGTTCGGGGTGAAGGACGCGAAGTGCACGACGTCCATGTAACCCAGACCGCCACCCGACATGTGCGGCACCACGGTCATGCCCGCAGCCGACGCCATGCGCGCGATCTTGGTGGCGCGCATGTATCCACCGCCATAGTGCAGGTCGGGCTGCACGATATCGACCCCGCGGTTCTCGATCATCCACTGCCACGTCCGTAGGCTGAACTCCTGTTCCCCGCCGGCCACGGGGATGCGCAGGGTGTCGGCGACCTCCTTGGTTTCCCAGTGCCAGTCAAACGGACAGGGCTCCTCGTAGAACGCGTAACCGTGCTCCTCCATCAGGCGGCCGACGCGGATCGCATTCGGCACGTCGTACGAGCTGTTGCTGTCCGCGTAGAGGGTGAAGGCGTCGCCGAACGATTTCCGCACGAGCGGGATGAGGGTCTCGGTACGGCCCGGCAGGGAATCCGCGTTGCGACTCATGCGTCCGCCCAGCCGGAACTTCAGCGCCTTCACCCCGGAGCCCGCCACGAGCGTCCGCAGGTATTCGATCTCCTCCTCGGGCCGGTTGCCGCGGTTACCACTCGCATAGTACACCGGAATGTCGCGACGGATCGCGCCGCCGAACAGGTCCGCGACGGGGCGCTGCGCCGTACGGGCCATCAGTTCCAGGAGCGCCATCTCGATGGCGGCGACGCCGGACCAAAGCGCGATGCCCTGCAACTTGTAATTGGAGCCGTGGCGGTAGACCTCCCAGAGCAGGTCCTCGAGGCGCCGAGCATCCTGCCGTAGGAAAACCGGGCGGATGTTCTTCAGAAAAATCGGGAACGCCTCCGCCATCCGGGATGGATTCGGCACCGTGATGACTTCGACGCCGTCCGCGGACCGTGTGCGCAGCAGGTAATGCTTCCCGTTGCGGAGAAGGTCGACCGACTCGACGCGTACCGGCGAGGTGAGGAATCCCGTGCTCAGCACCGGTTCATCCAGGATGCGGTCAAGGTCGCCTTTGGTGACGCGCGGAGCCGGAGCGGCGGCGCGGGAGCGGGCTGACCCGGTGCCGGCGATGCCGGCGATGGCGGCGGAACGAAGGAAGGTGCGACGGGAGAGGGGCATAGCGCGGGCGGAACGCTGGTGACTGCGCCCCGGTCAGGCAATGCCCTGTTCTTTACATCAGCGGCATTTGCGGGACGGTGGTTCCGATGGACGAGTCTACTCCGCCCAACCCAGCCGAGCCCGGTCTCGAGGTGCGCTCCGCGTTCGTGCGCAACCGCAACGTCCTGCTCACGCGCGCGGATTTCGGGGAGCTGTTCGTCGATTACTACCTGCACCTCGGCGCGCACGGGCTGCGTCTCGAGCCCGGGATTGATGCGATGTTCAAGCGCGCGCTCGCGGCGTTCACGCTGCATTGCGCCTCGCGGCCGAGAAACGAACTGACGGCCTGGACGATCAATTTCCAGCAGCCGTTGGTGAACCTCTTCCTCGTTGGCGACAACGACACCGGGATCGTGACGGGCCGCGTGTTCACCGAGGACGTGAAGGTCGGCCCGGACAATCTGTTTTACGCCGACGTCGTGCGCGGGCATCAGCCCAGACGGCGTAGCGCCGTGACGTTTGTGGGCGACGATCCGGTCGCGGCGGTGGAAAAGTTCTACGCGCAAAGCGAGCAGCGCGGAGCGCGTTATTTCCAGACGGCGGAGGAGGAGTTCCAGCTGTTCACCGAACACCCGGATTGCGACGTGGCGTGGCTCCGGGGGCTGGAGGGCGCGCGTGCGGCGTCGGTGGACGCGGATGAAGTGGTGGTGCCCTTGGAGCGCCGGCGTTACCGGTGGCACTGCGGCTGCAACCAGCGTCGGATGCTGGAGGTGCTGGCGCCCGTCATGCGCCATTCCGCGGACGAGCTTTTCGGCGGTGAGGCGCGGCTGGAGATGCGCTGCCCGCGTTGCGCGGCGCGCCATGTGATCACGCGGGAGACCCTCGAGGCTTTCGTGGCGGGCGGGGACACCGCGCCGGCGACATGAGTCCGGCGGAGATCGCGGGCACGATTCTGGGCTTGATCGGCGTCGCGCTGATGGTGCGGCGCAACGCCTGGGGCTGGCCGGTGGGCTTGGTGCAGGTTGTGATCTCCGCGTGGGTGTTCCTGGACGCGAAGCTTTACTCGGATGTTCTGCTGCAGGGTTTCTTCTTCGCGATCCAAGCCTACGGATGGTGGCACTGGCGAACGGGTGCGGTGGTGGCAGGCGGGCTGCCCGTCACGCGCATTGGAGGGACGGCCCTCGCGAAGTGGGCCGCGGCCGGTGGTGCGGCGACGCTGGTATGGGGTGAAGTGATGCGTCGCGGAACGGACGCGGCGCTACCTCATTGGGACGCGTTCATCCTGGTGTTCAGCATTCTTTCCCAGTGGTTGCAGGCGCGGAAGCGGCTGGAGAATTGGGCGGGCTGGATGGCGGTGAATGCGGTCGCTACCGTGGTTTACTGGGCGCGCGACCTGCGGGGATTCGCTCTCCTGTACCTGCTTTTCCTCGCGATGGCGGTGTGGGGGCACGTGGCGTGGCGCCGCGCATTGGAGGAAACCGCCAGTGGCTGAGCCGCTCCGCATCGTGGTCTTCGGTGCCGAATCGACCGGCAAGACGACCCTGGCCGCGGCGTTGGCGCGGTACTTCGGAGAGCCGTGGGCGCCGGAGTTCGTGCGGGAATTTTGGGACGCGCGCGGTGGAGATATCTCCGCGGCCGACCTAGACGCGATCGGGCGGGGCCAGATCGCATCCGAGGACAGAGCCGCGGGGGCCGCCCGTCGGGCCGTGTTCCTCGACACCGATCTGCTGACCTGCATGCTTTGGAACGATCTGCTGTTTCCCGGACAATGTCCCGAGCCGATGCGGCTGGAGGCGGATGCACGGGCGAGACGCACTGCGATTTATCTGCTATGCGACGCGGACGTGCCCTTCGTCGCCGATCCGCAGCGTTGTTTCCCGGAGCGTGCGGCGCGGGAACGGGCTCGCTCCCTTTGGCGCGCCGCGCTGGTTTCCCGCGGGCTCCCGATGGTTGAGATCCGCGGAAGTTGGGCCGAGCGGGAGGCGACGGCGGTCGCGGCGGTTGGCGAAATGCTTGCCCGGAGTCGTTGAAGGCGGAGTCGGCGACGGCAAACAGCCGGCGCCGACCGTCAGGTGCCGGGCTAGGGGGCGGCCCAGACGACTTCGTCGCCCGGAGTCGGCCGGCCTGACTTCACGGTTGCGCCCAAGGTGCGTCCGCGAACGTAGCGGGCGGCCAGCAGGCGGGCGGTCTCGCGCAGGTCTGCAAAAGATCGCGCCGACAGTTCCTCGCCTTCGGCGAGCGCGGCGCGCGGTGCGTCCCCCGCCAGCTCGATCACGGCGAAGCCGCGCTCGGCGTCGACGGCGATGATCCGGCCGACGACGAGGCGCGGGCTGGGGTTAAGCGGCTCGCGAGGCGGAGGTGGTGGCGCGGGATCGCGAAAACCGCCCGCGCAGCCCCCGAGAAAAAGGGGAGCCGCCAGCAGGAGAAGCAGGGCGGGGCGGATATTCATCCCGGATCAACCTGGGAGTGATTCCGCGCGGCCGACGCCGCGGCTCAGGACTTGGCGGGCGGGAAGGTGAAGCCGGTGGCCAAACCGGGGATCGGCGAAAGCGCGGGTGCGTTCTCCGGGCGGGGAGCGCCGGGTGGCCGCGCGGTGGCGGCGACCTTCATGAGGTTCTGCGCGTTGTCGATCTGCTCCGCGTCGAAGAAGCCGTGCAGCTGACGAATACGCGTCGGGTGGCGCATCTTGCGCAGGGCCTTGGCCTCGATCTGGCGGATGCGCTCGCGCGTCACCTTGAACTGCTTGCCGACCTCCTCGAGCGTTCGGCTGTAGCCGTCCACAAGCCCGAAGCGGAGGGAGAGGACGCGGCGTTCACGTTCTGTCAGCGTGTCGAGCACGTCGATGATCTTCTCGCGCAGCAGCGAGTATGCGGTCATGTCGTACGGGTTCTCCGCCGACTTGTCCTCGATGAAGTCGCCGAACGAGGTGTCGTCACCGTCGCCGACGGGCGACTGCAGGGAGATGGGCTGCTGCGCCATCTTCATGATCTGCTGCACGCGCTCCACCGGAAGGTTCATCTCGTCGGCCACCTCCTCGGGCGTGGGCTCGTGGCCGTATTCCTGCAGGAGTTGCTTCTGCACCTGCATGACCTTGTTGAGGGTCTCGATCATATGCACCGGGATGCGGATGGTGCGGGCCTGGTCGGCGATCGAACGGGTGATGGCCTGGCGGATCCACCAGGTGGCGTACGTCGAGAACTTGTAGCCGCGACGGTACTCGAACTTCTCGACGGCCTTCATCAGGCCCATGTTGCCCTCCTGGATGAGGTCGAGGAACGAGAGACCGCGGTTGGTGTATTTCTTCGCGATCGAGATCACGAGGCGGAGATTGGCCTCCACCATCTCGGTCTTCGCCTGATGGGCCTCGCGCACGTGGACCATCGTCTGGGCCACCACCGCAAGCAGACCCTCGGGGGAGATGCGCTGCTGCAGCTCGATCTGACGCAGGCGCGCGTGGATGCCCTTCGTGTCGATGGTCGCGTCTTTCTTGGTCTTCGGATGCTTCGCGCGCTCCAGCTGCCGTTGGAGATGCTCGATTTCATCGAGCACGGGGCGGAGTTGCTCGAGGTACTCCTCGTAGACCTTCAGCTTGAAATAGAATTTTCCGAACGAGGCGCGAAGCACCGTCTCGCGCTTCTTGAGCTTGGTCTGGACCTTTTTGCGGGCCGCGTCGCCGCGTGCCTTCTGCAGCTCCTCCCAACCCTCGGCGACACTCTCCTCGGAATGACGCGCTTGATCGACCAGCTTCGGCAGCCCCTTGAAGTAGGCGTCGCGCGACTCGATCTTTTTGTCGATGACGAGGCGATCGAACCGCTCCTCGCGATTCAGGAGCTTGGAGCCTAGATCTACGATGTAGCCGCCGATCATCGAGGCCTGGAACAGCGCCTCCTGCGCCTTGAGTTCCGCCGTCTCGATGCGCTTGGAAATCTCCACCTCCTGCTCGCGGGTGAGCAGCGGGACCTGGCCCATCTGTTTGAGGTACATCCGGACCGGGTCGTCCAGGATGTCGTTCTGCGAGGAACGCGACTGCTCCTCCTCGGCCTCCTCCATGCGCTGCTTGTAGTCCTCGACCTGATCCGGCTCGAGGATCTCGATTTCCAGGTTCTGGAGGATGGAGAGGACGTTATCGATCTCCTCCTGGTTTTCGACCGACTCCGGCAGGGCCTCGTTGATGTCGTCAAACGTGAGGTATCCCTGTTCCTTGGAGAGACGGATCAGATTGCGAATCTTGTCGTTGATTCCGCCGGCGGGAGCGGCTTCCGCACCGCCCTCAGGGGTTTCGTTGGGATTCACCGGGGCCTTCCGAAGGGCCTCCTCGACGGCGTCGGACTGGGCGGTTTCTGCGGCGGCGGGCTTGGACTTGCGCGACATGTGGAAGTGGCGGGTAGGGAACGGCTTTGGGCGCGGAGGTCAAATCGCGCTGGTGAGCGAGATCGGGAGGCGCAACAGGCGCTGGATTTCAGAACGTTCCTTCAAGAGGGAAATCGGGTCAGATTCACTGTTCGTTTGGGGTGTGGCCAAAGCAAGTTCTATCTGCCTCAGACGGGGCTCGAGACTGCGTGCTCGCAGGCGCCGCAGACCTTCCTGCGCCACCTTCACGGGATCATCAATCACCGGTGCCTCGAACAGAATTCCCGAGACTAGAGCGCGCTCCTCTTCGGTTTCCAATAGCCCGTCGATTTGTTCGCGTCCGGGCCATGAATCCTGCTCGAACTCGCCCAGGAAGCGGTTGAGGAGGCGTCCGGCGATGTGGTTTTCTGAATGGTCTATCCAATCGGATTGCACCGCGTGGCTGAGAGGCTTGCCGAGCGCCTCGAAATGGAGGCAAAGCATCAGGAGTTCGTGTTCAGGCGTAACCGATCCCGCGGCCGCCACGGGAGCGGGGGAGGGAGGTGCCTCGCCCGGGCGGGCGGGAGCTTGCCGGCGAAGCTGGCCTTCGGCGACCTGGAGTTCCTTTTCCATCACACGTGGGAGCAGGCCCAGTTTCGCGGCGGCTTCGGTGATCAAGTTGGCCCGGGTCGCCTCACTGGGACTGTTGGCGATAAGCTCCGCCACCGCCCGGGCGGCGCGGCTGCGTTCCTCCGGACTGGCGGACATCGGGTTTGGCAGCACCGCTCGCGCCGCGAACGCCACCGCGCTCATCGAGGCGGCGCGGACCTCGGCGTAGGCGGCGAGTCCTCGCTCGAGGAAGAGGATGTCCGGGTCGACCTTCGAATCGCCGCCCAGCGTCAGGAATCGAGCCTCGAGTCCGGCCCGCAGCGCTAGCGGCAGAAAACGCAGCGCGGCTTTTTGACCGGCGCTGTCACTGTCGAAGAAACATTCCACCTGCGGATGATAGCGGCGCAGGAGTGCCAGCTGTCCGTCGGTGATCGACGTGCCCTGCGGGGCGATCGCCGTCTTCAGACCCGCGCTCCAACAGCGGATGGCGTCGAGCTGGCCCTCGACCAGCACGAAGGGTTTGCCGTCGCCGACATTGGTGCGCGCGCGGTCGAGGTTGAACAACAGGTTGCCCTTGGTGAAAATCGGCGTCTCGGGCGAATTCACGTATTTGGCCTCGCGCGCGGGGTCGTCCTCCGGAGTTCGTTCGGTCTGGCGCGCCGTGAACGCCACCACGCGCCCTTGATGGTCCCGGATCGGAATCATCAGCCGGCCGCGGAACCGCGGACGCAGGCTGTGCAGCGTGATCGCCGCATCGTCATGGATGAAGAACAGGCCGCAGCGGCGCAGCGCCTCCTCGGAAAACTTCCTGCGCAGCAGCGCGCCCGCCAGTCCGGCGCCGCCGGCGTCCGCGGCGCCGATCTTGAACTCCGCCGCGATCTCGGCGGGGAAGCGGCGGCGCTCGATCCAGTAGCCGCGGAACCATTCGCCGGTGTCGTCCTTCGCGAGGAGTGCCTGGTGAAAGTGGTCCGTCGCGATCTCGTGCAGGTCGAACAGTTCCTGCCGCAGCGAGCGCTCCTCGCGCGAGGGGGCCCCGGTGCCCTCCTCGTACTCGATCACGATGCCGTGACGCTTGCCGATCGCCTCGACCGCCTCGGTGAAACCAAGTTGTTCGGTTTCCCGCACGAAGGTGATCAGGTCGCCGGCCTTGCCGCAGCCGAAGCATTTGTAGAAGCCTTTGTCGGCATCGACATTGAAAGAGGGCGTGCGTTCGTTGTGGAACGGACACAGCCCCTTGAGCCTTGAGCCGCCCGCCTTCCGCAGCGTCACCACCCGACCCACCACGTCAGCCAGATTGACGCGCAACTTCAGGTCGCGGACGCAGGCTGGTTTGATGACGGGCATGAGGGCGGAGCGGCGGAGGAAAGGCGGTGAGACGGACGACTCGCGCGGGCCCGGGGCGCCGAGCGTTCGCCGTCGCGCCGCCGAACAAGAATGCACTTTCAACCCGCACCACCCGCTGTCAAGTTCCCCGCCCCGTCGCGCCCGCGGCCGAGGATTTTCCTCCGGTTCCCCGCGGAACCCGCGGTCCGGCGGGTGTCTCACTTCCATTCCCTCCATGCGTCTTTTCCTCGTTCCGGCCGTCGTCCTCACGCTGTTGCTCGCGGTATTTTCCTCTTTGCGCGGGGCTCAGCCGGCGACGCCCTCCGCCGCGGAGCCCGTGTGGCAGGCCCGGCTTGCGGCCTTCGACGAGGCGACGTACGCGGCGCAGGTCGAGAAGATGGTTTCGGCTTTCGAGCAGGCGTCGGGTAAACGCCTCGTCCCCGGTCCGAAGCGCAAGGCCGGGCTCAAGATCTACGCCGACTCGGGACCGGGCCTCGCGACCCCGCTG
>JAURJO010000428.1 GCA_030832235.1 Verrucomicrobiota bacterium | reverse complement strand
GTACTTACACTATTTGTTATCAAACTATTTTGCATCGATTTCTGCGATTAAGCTCTCAACCATGGCGCGAATCTCATCCCGGATTGGACGGACCGCTTCGACACCAAGGCTCGCCTGAAGCTGCGCGTGGAGGCCGACAGCCAGGGGGTCGCGCAGGAGTCGGTCGAGGGGAAGGCCTACGCGCGCGAGTTCACGCTGACCACCGGGTACGGATTCTATTGCAGTTTCACCGACCCGAAGCTGCGCGGGCGCCCGATGGAGAAGGGTAACCACAAGGTGATGTCGGTCGGCAAGATTCGCCTCGCGCCCGAGGTGCTGGTCGACGTGCAGATCATGGGGGAGGGATTCTCGGACGAGGCCTACAACCAGCTGCTCGGCGCGATCGAAGGGATGGAGTTCTCCCCGGCGCGCGGCCGCTGAATCCCAGCCGGGTCAACGGCGTGACCAGATCCGCAGCGAGGCGAGCAGGAAGCCCTCGAGGGCGGTCGATTCGTTGAGATTGAGCCGCAGCAGCCCGCCATGGTGCTCGAGTTCGCCGACGGCGGCGACGAGGGCGCGCCGGACATGCTCGTCGCCGGCGGCGAGCCGGGGTTGCGCGAAGTCGCGCGTGGCGCGCTCGACTTCCGCGAGCAGGCGTGTGCGGAGACCGTTGGCGATGCCCGTCTCGATCGCGACCGACTCGTCCTCGGAAAGTTCCTCGGGCAGAGTCGCTTTGCGCTGCTTCCAGATCTCCTCCGTCGCGAAATCGAGCACGGCGCCGAAACGCGCCACGAGACCGTACAGGCCCATGATCTGGGATGCCACCGCCCGACGATCGCCGCCGACGCCCTCGACCAGCCGTTCGAGCCAGGCTTTGTAATCCGACAACCAGGCCTCCCAACCGTCGGCCGCGATGGGAGCGCCGGCGCCGGGGAAACGGAACGTGAGGACGCGGCTGCGGATGGTCGGCAGCAATGCGTGCGGCCGCGTCGTGAGCAGGAGCAGGGTCGAGTGCCCGGGCGGTTCCTCGAGGGTCTTGAGAAACGCGTTGGCCGACTCGGTGTTCATGCGGTCGGCCTCGTGCACGATGCCGACCTTCCGGGTCGCGACCGCCGGGCTCACGGTGAGGCGCGCGATGAATTCGCGCATGGTGGCGGGGCTGCGGGCGTCATCGCCGATCCGGATCATTCGCGCGCGTCCGGTGGGCCGGAGGTGAAAGCAGTCGGGATGGCTTTCCGGCGGGAAACTACCGGCGGCCCCCGGCGGGTTCAGAAGTCGGTCCGCGATCGCGAGCGCGACCTGCGTCAGCACGGAGAGATCTTCGCCCTGCAGCAGCAGGCTGTGGGACAACCTTTGGCGCGCGATCGCCTGCTCGATGACGGCGACCGCGGGGGTGCCGGCAAGGCGGGTCGGCCAGGGGGCGGCGGCGGGCATGAAGCGGTGGACTACTTGAGGCGCTCCGTCACGGCGGTGCGGATGGTCTTCTCAATCCAATCCTGATCGCGCGTGCCGTCGATGACGACGAAGCGCTCGGGCATGCTCTTCGCGAGGACGAGGTAGCCTTCGCGCACCTTGCGGTAGAAATCGATGTTCTCGCGTTCCATGCGGTCCGGGAGGTCGGAGGCGCGCTGCTTCAGACGGGCGAGGCTGACGGACTCCGGCACGTCGAGCACGAGGGTCAGGTCGGGCATCACATTGCCCACGGCGAAACGGTTGATCTGGTTAACCGGGTCGACGGCGAGGTTGCGGCCGATGCCTTGGTAGACGGTCGACGAATCGAGGAAGCGGTCGCTCAACACGAGCGCTCCGCGAAGCAGCGCCGGGGCGATCACTTCCCGCACCAACTGCGCGCGCGCAGCGGTGAATAGAAGCAGCTCGGTTTCGGCACACATCTCGTCGCCGCGCGAGTTATGGACGATGATGTTGCGGATCTGCTCGCCGATCTCGGTGCCGCCGGGCTCACGCGTCGTCACAACCTCGCGCTTCAGCCCCTGAAAGTGCGCGGCGAGGCGCGCGATCTGGGTGGACTTGCCCGAGCCCTCGGATCCCTCGAACGAAATGAGCCGGCCGGACGGTTTTTGCTTCAAAGGCATGTAAAAAGGATGCGCGTTCAGCGCCAGTTGGCGAGGAAGGTTTCGAGCTGCGCGAGCGTCGGGCTTTCCCCGGTGCGAACGTAATGTCCGCTGGTGGAGACGCCGAGCGCGAGACAGCCCTCGGCGTCGAGACCCATCACCGCGCCGGTCGCGAAACCGGCGTTGAAGTGGTCGCCCGCGCCGGTCGTGATGAGCGGCCGGTCGGTGAACGGTCCGGGCACCCATGCGCTGCCGGCGGCCGTGGCGCACGCGGCCGAGTCGGTCGGATGGATGACGACGGTGGCGACATCCAGCTTGGCGCGGATCGCCGCAGCGGCGGCGCGCAGCGAGGTTTCGTCCTTGCCGGGTTGCGCGAAACCAAGCGCGGCCGCCACCTGCTGCGCCTCCTTGAGGTTCAGCCCGAGGACCACGCGTCCAAACCGGCCGAAACGGGCGATGGCGGCGAGCGCGCCGCGCAGGTCGTCGGCCGAACGCTTTTCCGGGTCAGCGAGGTCGAAGAAGAAAACCCGGTCCGGCCTGGCGGGCAGCCGCGGCAGGACCTCCTCCACGAGCGAAGTGAAGATCGCCGTCATGTGCGGGATCATCGTCCAGTTCACGAACGCGAGCAGCGCGGCGCCTCCGATCTCCTCGTCCAGCCGCGCCGTGCCCACGGTCTCCCGGATGCGGGCGAAGGTGATGTCGTCGAGGCTGCGCATCATGCCGAGCATGAGCTTGCCGTCCTGCAGTTCGATCGCGGTCGTGCTGGCCGCCGCGCACAGGGAGTAGGTTCGGGCGCGCCGAGCCATCTCCGCGAAGACCGGATGCACCGGCGTGCCGAGCGCACCCACGTAGGTGACACCGAGCCCGCCGCCCAGCAGCGCGTTGGCCATGATCGGACCGTTGCCGCCGAGTTTGTCCATCCGCGGGTAGAGCTCGATGTTCGTGCTCTTGCCGGCGGCCGCGAGCACGCGCTGGCCCAGCTCGGTGAGCGTCGCGATCGGCGTGAAGTCCTCGCCCTGGGCGCGGCGGAGCCCGACCGGCGTGACGATGGTGTCCACGAAGCCGTCGAAGCCGACGAAGGCGCGGCGGCCCGTGAGGGCGCCGCGGTGTTGCGCGATCTGCTGGAGGGTGCGTTGGCGGAACATGGCGGGAAACGTTCAAGGCGAGAACACGCCGCGCGTGTGGCACCGGCAAACAGAATTCACGTCGAAGGCGCGTGCCGAGGGGCTTTTCCGTTGAACGGCGCTGTCAAAGCCGGCAACTGTTCGCGCACTCAACAATGTCCGCGCTTCTCCCGGTCACTCCGTTCCTCGCCGCCAACATCATCGAGATCTTCGAGCGTTGCGGCACCATCGACAAGGTGATCGTCCTCGGCCTCGGCGTGTGCAGCCTGGTCGCTTGGACGGTGATGTTTGGAAAGCACGCCGAGCTGAAGCGCCTGCGGGTGCTGAACCTCTCGTTTGAGATGCACCTGCGCGACCAACGCGCGCTCCTCGATGTGCCGGAGTCCTGGCTGCAGCGGCGTTCGATCCCGTATGCCGATGTGTTCGCCGACGCCCTGGAGAGCTACAAGCGGGCCGCCGCCTTTGAACGCGAGCGCGGCCAGGCCCTCAATCCTCGTGCGCGCCTCGAGCAGGCCGAGAACGCCATCCAGCGCGCGATCGGCCGCCAGACGCTGCGCTACGAGTCCAACATGATCTTTCTCGCGTCCATCGTCTCGGGCGCGCCGTTCATCGGCCTGCTCGGCACGGTCTGGGGCGTGATGGAGGCGTTCAGCGCCGTCGCCACCCAGCAGACCGCGGGCATCCAGCAGCTCGCGCCCGGCGTTTCCGGAGCGATGCTCGCCACCATCGCCGGCCTCGTGGTCGCGATTCCCTCCGTCTTCGGCTACAACCTGCTCCTCGGCCACACGCGCCGGATGATCACCGAGCTCGAGAACTACTCGAGCGCGCTCGCCGACCGCATCGAACTGGAGATGCACTGAGCCGCCCGCCATGGCCCGCAATTTCCGGCGCTACCGCGGATCGCATCCGATCGCGGACCTCAACGTCACCAACCTGATCGACCTCGGGTTCATGCTGCTCGTCATCTTCATGGTGGCGACGCCGCTGATGCAGCAGGAGCAGGCGGTGGGTGTTAACCTTCCCTCGGTCGCGAAGTCCGCGCAGCCGAAGAACCAGCCCGATGAGAAGCACATCGCGGTCGGGGTCGACGCCCGTGGTTACTACGTGGATTCACCGGCCAACTCGCTCACGCTCGCGCAACTCCGCAGCCGCTTGGGCTCGCTCGCCGGCGAGGCGAAGCCGCCGGTGATCCGGATTCGCGGGGACGCGACGGTCCCGTACCAGAAGGTTGCCGACCTCATCAACGAGGTGCAGCGTGCCGGACTCACGCGCGTGAAATTCGACTTCAAGACCGACTAAGCGCGGTTTTCGGAACGGAAGGAACATGAGCGCCGAAGCCGTCAGTCCCACTTCGTTCCGGGCGTTCGTCCTGTCGTCCTCGCTGCACGCTGCGATCATCGCGCTCGCGCTGCTGGCCGGCTGGACCGCGACCCGCGAGGAGGAGATCGGTAAGGTGATCGAGTTGGTGGCGGGGGAGGGGGATAACTTTTCCGCGCGCGAGGCGCCGGCGTTGGGCGTGCCGGGTGGAATCAGCGTGCCGGTGCCGGCGGCCCCCGCTCCGCGGCCGGTCCCGACGCCCGAACCGGTGGTCGAGCGTTCGGCGCCGCCGGAGCCCGTCACTCCGCCGCCTGCGCCCGTTCCTGCCCCGGTGGCCCCGCCCGCACCGAGGACGCCGGTAACGAAGAATGCGGTTGCGGCGGATGACGCCCCGCCGAATTTCAAGAAGAAGATCGATTACGCGATCGTGCGCGGGGATGCGAAAGCGAAGCAGCAGATCCGCAAGGAGCGCGAGGCCGAGGCGAAGCGAATCGCCGAGGAAAAGAAGCGGATGAGCAAGGAGGAGTTTGACCGCGCGCAAAAGGGCAAGGCCCCCGCGGGCAAATCCGGCGCCGCGACGAAAGTCGCGCGCGTCGATGCCGAGGGCATCGCGAAGGGGGTCGTTGGCGGGTCAACCGCCAACAAATCCGGCGGCGCGGGCGGCAAGGCCCTTAAAGCCACGGGGGACGACGTGCTCGCCGCCTACGACCAGTACTTCAAGGAGGAGCTGCGGCGGAGGTTCGATCCACCGCCCGGGTTGGCGGAAACGCTGAAGGCCACGTTCCAGGTGCGCAGCAATCCCGACGGCAGTCTGGCGAGCCCGCGGGTGTTGAAGAGTTCAGGCAGCCGGCAATTCGATGACGCCGTGCTCGAGACTATCCGCCGCATGAAAATGCCCGCGCGCCCCGACAAGAAGGCCGAGACCGTCGAGTTCACCTTCTCGATGCGCGAACTGAGCGAAGGTTGAAAAAGTCCTTGCATCGCGAGGCGTTACCTTGATTTTTCTGAAGGCTCGCAGGTGAAACGGGCTCTTAGCTCAGTTGGTAGAGCGCCTCAATGGCATTGAGGAGGTCAGCGGTTCGAACCCGCTAGGGTCCACCACCAAAGTCCACCCCGAAGGGGGTTCGGTGGTTACCGCTGGAACGTGTCCCTACAGAGGAAGGAACAGAACCCGAAAGGACACGAAAATGGCAACCATCCGGCAACCGGAAATGGCAACCAAACGACAACCAAAGTGTACCCAGCAACCAGATCTGGGGCGCGGAATCCGATGCTTTGATCGCTTCGATCGGCCCGCCAAACCCTACTGTGTTCAGCGTCGGATTGACGGAAAGAGAGAGACCGAAAGTTTCGCCAACGCCGAGGATCGCGATCGCAAGGCGCGCGAGTGGACCGCATCCGCACAGCTGGGGCTGCGCGGCTACAAACCCTCGCGCAGCGAATTGATCGAGTTCCGCGCCTTCAAGGAGGCGCTCGGCGCCGACGACTGGCGCGACATCATCGCCCACTGGCGCACCCGCGGGAAAGTGGGCACGAGCATCGCCGTCCAGGAT
>JAURJO010000427.1 GCA_030832235.1 Verrucomicrobiota bacterium | reverse complement strand
CGCGGAAAGCAAAAAGGGCGGGGTGTTACCACCCCGCCCCCGAAGAATCCGATCAGGCGTCGCTTAGAAGCGGCCGTTGATGCCCACGTTGATCGTGATGAAGTTGTAGTTGATCGTGGCGGGCTGGTTGCGGAAGCCGCGGTAGATCTCCTGGTAGGCGTTCAGGATATTGGAGATGTCGAGCGTGAGTTGGGCGGTCGGACGCACCTGGTAGGCGACGCCGACATTGAGGGTGTCGAACGAGGCGCGCCAGCGGTTGCGGCCTACCGTGGTCGGCGCGTACTCGACGATGTAGTCGCTGGTCCAATTGTAGAGCAGGCGGGTGCTGAATTTTCCGTAGCGCCAGGACAGCATGGCGTTCGCTGCCTTCGGGATGAAACCCACGACCTCTTTGCCTGTGATGCTGCTCGTGCCGCCGAAGTCACCATGGGTGTCGATGATCGTGTAGTTGAACGATCCGCTCAGGCCCTTCAGCAGGCCCGGCAGCGAGGTGAACTGCTGCTGGTAGCTGAACTCCCAGCCCTGCACGTAGGCGGTGCCGGCGTTGGCGGAGGTGTACAGATTGAACCCGGCGTACTCACCGTTGTACCCGTTGTTCGTGCCGGAGGCGACGGTGCCGATGTTGATATTGCGGACGATGAAGTCGGTGATCGTCTTCTGGAAGAATCCGACCGACACGTTGCCCACGGGCTCGAAATAATAGTCGAGGGAGGCGTCCCAATTGCGGGCGTTCTGCGGCAGCAGGGCCGCGTTGTTCACCGTGAGTGAATTGCTGGTCTCGTTGACCGATTCGCTCGGCAGCAACTCGCCGTAACCCGGACGGCCGAAGCTGGTGGACCACGCGAGGCGGGCCTTCACGTTAGGTGTGATGTCGTGAGTAAGGTGGATGCTGGGGAAGGCCTTGGTGTAGCTGCCGTCGATCGTGCGCTTGCTGGTGGCGTAGTCGCGCGTGACCGAACCGACGGGATCGGCGACCTGCTGCGCGGAAGTGCTGCCCACCCGGGCGCGCACCCAACCCACGCCGACATCGTCCGTGTTTTCGACGCGCACGCCGCCCAATATGCTGGTGCGGCCGAGGAAGCCGTCGCGGCCCAGTTTGCCCTGACCCATGACGTAACCGGAGGTGACGGTCTCGGTGATGTCACGCGCCCCGGTGTAGCCCTGCTGCAGGCGGTAGTAGATATCCTCGGACCAAAGGGCCGCATTCACCGGCTTGCGGTCGTTGATGAACATGGAGGTCGTCCATTGCGGCATCCGGCGACCAGTCGTGACCTGATCGTAAGTGATGATGCTCGGGTCAGCCGGCAGCGGACCGGTGCCGACGTAATTGTAGCGGCGGCTCCGGCTCAGCGACTGGGCGAGGGTCTCGCGCCAGGAGGCGCCCGCCTTTAGGGCGAAGGGCACGGCGGTCGGGAGCTTATAGAGTGCGTTGAAGCGCGCCTCGCGGGAGCGCTGGTCGTTCTCGCCATCGCTGCACTGCAGCGCGCCCGTCGGGCGGTAGAGGGAGGCGTCGGTGAAATCGAGGCCGCCGTTGGGGAGGAACTTCGGATGCAGTTCCGACTGGGTGCGGTCGAGGATCCAGCCGGTGCCCGCGAGCCGCATCGTGAGTTCGCCGCCTTGGCCGTTGCCGTTGTTCAAATTGTTGCGCGCGTAGTTGGCGGCGTAATCCAGCTGAAGCGGACCGAAGTCCTGCTCGGCGGAGAAGTCGATGCGGCGCTGGCGCGTGTCGTAATTGTTCGGACCGCGGTTCTGCATGTCGATCAGGGACTGTGCGACCGGGCGGATCACGGTGATCTTGTCGGTCCAGCCCGGCACGACGCTCGTCGTGGCGCTGGGCACGGTGTTCTGGTTCTGGCTGCTGTAGGCGCGCGTGATGTAGCGGCGGCGGGAATGCTCGTAGTTGTCGTTGGCCGTCGCGCCCAGGGAGATACGGGTGCTTTGGGACACGCGGTAGTCGGCCTTGACGCTGATGCTCGCCTGCTTGCGGTTGTTGTAATTGTCGAACGTCTGGTAGCTCCACACGTAGGCGGGCTGCACCGTGGTGTTCTGGTAGTCGCGGTCGGTCTGGAAGAAGCCGACGGCGTTCTCCGAGTAGAACGCGCTCACGCTGAGTCCGAGGTTTCGACTGCCGCCGAGCACGTCGTACAACCCCTGGTAGCTGAAGTTGAGCATCGGGTGCGCGGGGTGATCCTCGCGCATCGGGATCTGGTCGGTGAAGGACGGCGCGATGCGGGTGGAGAGACTGTAGGTGAAGCGCTGGCGCTCCTTCATGTTCAGCGACGAACGGGTCTTCAGGTTGACCGTGCCGCCCAGCGAGTCGGCGCTGCGGTCGGGCCGGTGGCCCTTGGTGAGTTCCAGTTGGTCAAACAACGCGCCCGAGATGCTCTGCATCTCAAATGCCCGATTGGTGCCAAATGGAGTAACCAGACCGCCGTCGATGGTGACGGTGTTGAGGCCGGCGGGCATGCCGCGGATGTTGAAATTGTACGCGAGCCCCTCGTCGGTCGGGCTGCCGGCGACACCGGGCAGGCGCATCAGCACCTCGCCCGCGCTCATGTTGGGCAGGTGGCCGAAGGAATCCATCGCCACCACGTTGAGCGTGTTGGGAGCGTTGCGCTGGGCAGTGATCGCCGCGGCGCCACCTTCACGTTCACCCGTGACCTTGAAGGCGTCCAACTTGTAGATCCCGGTGGTCAGGTCGAAGTCCCGGGCCGTCCGCTGACCAGCGGCGACCGAGACCGTGGCTCGCGCGGTGTCGAGGCCGATGTAGCTCACCACCACCTCGTGGGTACCCGCGGGCACGCCGGCGAGGACGTAGCGACCGGTGGCGTCGACCAAGGTCGTGAGCCCGAGCGAGGGGATCTCAACCTTGGCGCCTTGCAGCAAGTTGCCGGTCTGGTTGTTGCTGACGGTTCCACTGACGGATCCGCCCGCGTCAGCCGCGCGAAGCGGGATCAGCGAGCAAACCGCCAGCGCGGTAAAACAGGCCACCCGAAGGAGGGCCTGGCAGGAGCGTAACACATCGTGACGAGCAGTCATGGTTCGCATGGGGTTCAGTGGATGAAAGGGACGCGGCCGCGGAAATGCCGAGGGGGATCCGGTGCAAGACGCGCACTAATGAAAAAGAGGAGCACCCGTGACAGAGGGACAAGCCGAAATCCGCGACCCGCGCCGCGACCGCGGCCCGACTTGACCGTCCTTCCGGACGCGCTTGGGATTCCGAGCGAAGGCGAAAAATCCGCAATCCCTGCCCTGCTCGCGGCCGCCGCCACCAAAGAAAACCATGAAGTACTCCCTGCCCCGATTCATTTTCGTCGCCGCTTTGCTCGGCGGCATGCTCTCCGCCCAGCCCGAGCCGGGCGTCATCACAGGCCGGATCTTCAACCCCGCTTCCGGTGAATACGTGCGCAACGCGCAAGTGCGGCTCGAGGGCACCGGAGTCACCGCGATCTCCGAAGCCGGCGGCGAGTTCCGGCTGTACCCGGTCGCGCCCGGACAGGCGATCGTCGTCGTCTCCTACACGGGCTATCGCGCCGCCACCGCGACGGTCACGGTAGGCGCCGGCGGCACCGTGCGGCAGGACTTCAACCTTGAGAGCACCCTTCAGCCCTCGGGAACCGCCGGCTCGGTCGTGAAACTCGACGCCTTCCGGGTTTCGTCGGAGCGCGAGGGTGCGGCCAAGGCGATCATGGACCAGCGGAACTCCATGAACATCACCAACACCGTCGCTTCCGACAGCTTCGGCGACAACCCCGAGGGGAACGTCGGCGAGTTCCTCAAGCACCTGCCGGGCGTGGAGCTTGACCTGTTCTACGGAGAGGTGCGCACCGTGCGCCTCGGCGGCCTCGCGTCCGAGTACACGTCGGTGACGATGGACGGAATCTCGCTCGCAAGCGTCGACGCCAACAACAGCGGCTCCGGCGCGGCCCGTTCCTTCACGATGGAGATGGCCTCGCTCAACTCGATGGAGTCGATCGAGGTCTCGAAGACCATCAGCGCGGACGTCGACGCCAACGCGCCCGCCGGCACGATCAACCTGCGCACCAAGCGGGCCTTCGACCGCGCCGGCCGCCGCGTGTCGTGGCAGGTCAACGTCACCGCGCACTCCGAGGAGTTCAACCTCGCCAGCCGGCTCGGCCCCGACGAGGACCGTGCCACGAGGAAGATCCGCCCGGGCGGCATCTTTGAGTACTCGGACGTGTTCCTGAACAAGCGACTCGGCCTCGTGCTCAACGTGAGCGAGTCCAACGTGTACCAGGAGGCCTTGATCACGTCGCAGGCTTACAGCGCGAGTCCGACCACGGCCGACACCCGCCCGCTCGTCCTCAGCACCCTCAACTTCCAGTGGGCGCCGCGATTCAACAAGCGCTTCGCCACCACGCTCACCGCGGACTACAAGTTCTCCAACGAGCTGAACGCCGGGCTCGGCGTCGTTTACAACTACGCGGATCTCTGGACGCCGCAGCGCACCGTGATCTTCAACGCGAGCACGCGCACCGCGGTCGTCGGCGCCGATCCACTGCTCAGCTTCACCTCCGCGCCCACCGGCACCGTTCAGGTGAACCCCGTGGGTGTCTCCAAGATGGGCGAGACCTTCACTCTCCTGCCCCGCGTCGCGTACAAGCGCGGCAGCCTCGAGGTCGAGGCGAAGGGCGCGTATTCCGACTCCACCAGCTGGTACGACCCGCTCGGCCGGCGGAATTCCATCCGCGACACCAATTCGCCGACCGCCAGCAACATCACGTTCCGCGCCCAGCGCTCTTCGCTGATGTCGACCGACTGGCAGTTCACGCAAGTGGCTGGTCCCGACATCGCCAGCGGCGCGAGCTTCACCAACCCGAGCGTGACCATCAACGACGGCCGCTTCGGCCGCACCGTGCTCCTGACCGGCGAACTCACCGCCACGCTGAAGACGCTGAAATTCCTCCCGGTCGTCTGGAAAAGCGGCCTCAAGACCCGCCAGCAAATCCAGAAGTTCGAGGACGATCAGCTCGCGAAGCGCTTTGATTACATCGGCGGCGCCGCGACCGGCGCGTGGGCCCCCTACCCTTCGCCCTGGCCTTATGACCTGGGTATGATCGGCGGCTCCATCCGCTCCCTCTCCGGCGGCAACGTCTTCATGCCAAACCTCCGCGGAATCGCCGATCTTTACGCCGCCAAACCGGGGGATTTCCGGCAGAACTGGGGCACCAACGGCGATAACTTCTACGAGTCGTACGTCGCCCGGCGCCGCCGCTACTACGAACGCCTCGATGCCGGCTTCCTGATGGGCACGACCTCGTTCAAGGGCCTCACCGCCCGCGCGGGCCTCCGCTGGGAGGAAACCATCACCGAGGCCAACGAGGCCGACACCCGCACTCCCGCCGAGATGCGCGCCGCCGGCTTCCCGGTGAACACAGCCGGCCGCGCCACCACCATCCCGGGCATCCAGTACCAGTTCCTATCGCAACCGCGCGTGAACCGCACAGGCAGCTACGACAACCTCTTCCCGAGCGCGTCGCTGAAGTACGGACTGCTCCGCAATCTCGACCTCCAATTCGGCTACAGCTCCACGATCCGCCGGCCGTCGTACGTGAACCTCTCGGGCGTCTGGATCGTGAACGACACCGCCCTCACCGTGACCGCCCCCAACCCGCGGTTGAAACCGGAAACCTCGGAAAACTACTCCGCGCGCGCCGCCTACTACTTTGAGCCGGTCGGCCTCTTCGCCGCGACCTTCACCGAGCGCGCGGTGAAGAACCTGTTCATCACCGACCGTCTCTCGGCCGCCGAGTTCGGCTACGCGGGCGATCCGGAATTCGGCAACTACGAGTTCATCACCTACGACAATGGCGCGGAACGCATCAAGATCCGCAGCATGGAGATCGAGTACAACCAGAGCCTCGCCGCCCTCGGCGCGCTGTTCCGCCGGCTCTCCGTGCGGGCGGCTTACACCCGTCTCTACGCGGAGGTGCCACGCGCCAACCT
>JAURJO010000053.1 GCA_030832235.1 Verrucomicrobiota bacterium | reverse complement strand
CGGCGAAGTCCGTCGCGCGCCGCACGAGCGTCGGTTCGCTCATGCCCGCGGGTCTGCTCGACTCGCTCCTGCCCGAGGAGCGCCTCGACCTGTTCCGCTTCCTCGCGCAGCTCGGTAAACCCGGCGAGTTCGACGCTGCGCGAGGCGGCGTGGCGCGGTTATGGAAACTCTACCTCATCACGAGCGGCAATCAGCACCTTGGTTCGGAGCGGGTCGTCGCTGGCGATTTCACGCTGCCAGGCTGGGCGACCGTGCTCTCGCTCACGAGCGGCGCGCTGCCCGGCACCGAGGTCGAGCAGTCCTTCGGCCAGCGCGGCAACAGCCGCGGTCTCTTCTCGGCCACGCAATTTGAGTCAGCCCGCGGTGGCGCCGTCACCTTCACGCTGGCGGGCGAAGCGACCGGCGCCTGGCTCAACGGCGAGCTCGTACGTCCCGGTACGACGTTCACCGCCACCGCGCGGCCCGGACTGAACACGCTTGTGCTCCAGCTCAACTCCGCGCGGCCCCCCGCCTTACTCCGGCTCTCTTCCAACGACGTGGCGTTCCGGACGGAGTAAGACGGGCGCGGCCTCGTTGCGGAAAGATCCGCGGCGGGCGGCCGCGGCTACATCGAACGCGTTTCGGCAAGAAGCTTGTTCCGCGCGGGCCGGGTGGCGGCGGGAGGACGCCCGCACGCGGGACGTAATGCCGCCAAATTCCGTGGTTGATGCGATGTAGCCGCGGGCGATCCCCGCGGATTCGTCGGAATCGATTTCGGTGCAGCTATCGCGACCCCCGCCAGAACACAGGTAGGGGAATGCAGTTGCTCGTACGTCGTGACGTAAAAGGTCCGCGGCGGGCGGCCGCGGCTACATCGATCGACTTCATCAAGAAGCCCATGCTGCCCCGCATCCGGCGATGGCGGGCTTACCCGGAGATCCACATTTGCTTTCGTCTTGAACGCGGCGGTGCTGAGCGCCGTCGTCGGCGCACGTGGCTGATCAATCGACAGACAACAAAGGCAAACCCGCGGGCATGGGTTTCAGGACCGCGGTCTGGCTGGCGGTTACCACTACCACCGCAGGGTTAGTGCGGCCGGAGGTCCGTGAGGACGCTGGTTTCACCGGCTGGCGTGGGGGGCGCGCCGGCGTCGCGATCGTGGTTCCGCGTGACGCGACTTCGGCCGAGTGGAACGCGGCGAGGACGGTGCAATCGACCTTCGTGCGTTCCTCCGGTCTGACTCCGCGGCATTTCCCGTTGATTTCCGAAGGCTGGTTGGCGCCGCGACATGCGGTGGCGATCGGGGCCACGCGTCGTGGCGCGGCGGATCGTCCCTCCGGCCAGAAGGCGCCGCACGACAATGCCGTCGCGTTCAACGTGGCAAACGGCGCATTGCACGTATTGGCCGAGCGGCGGGAACTGATCGAGGCGGCTACGGGTTGGTTTCTGGAGGAAGCCCTCGGCGCTCGCTGGTACATCCCGGGTTCGCTCGGGGAGGAGGTGCCGCGCCGCGCGGAATTCTCGTTGCCGCCCGGCCGGCGGGAGGCGCGGCCCGCCTTCGTGCACCGCGACCTCGGACTCGATGGTACCCCGGGGAACCGAGATTGGTACGCGCGCAACCGCCTCGAGGCGCGTTTTGAGCACGGTCACAACCTGACGTCCATTTACAGCACGCAGGACTTCGAGCGAGAGCCCGGACTCGCCCCGCTGCGGAACGGGAAGCCCTTCATCCCGCCAGCATGGTCGGGCAATTGGCAGCCGAACTTTCTGAGCCCGGCCGCCGTGCGATTGGCTGTCGCGGCCGCCAACCGCGCGTTCGACCGCGATCCGAGGCGGCTCTCGTTCTCGCTCAGCATCAACGACACCGATCTCTACGACGAATCGCCGGCGACGCTCGCCGCGGTGGCACCCGCGCGTTTCTTTCGTCACCGCCCCGATTACTCACCGCTGGTGTTCGGCTTTGTGAACGCCGTCGCGCGTGAGGTCGCGGCGAAGCACCCGGACCGCTGGCTGCCGGCCTACGCGTACTATTGGTGCGAGAACACCCCGGGGTTTCCAATCGAGCGTAACGTCGTACCTTTCCTCACGGCAGACCGCAGCCAATGGTCGTACCCCGCCTTCCGTGAAGAGGACCGGGCGCTGATCGAACGCTGGTGCCGCTCGGGCGCGGAGATCGTTGGCGTTTACGACTATTTCTACGGCGTGCCGCACCTCGCCCCGCGGCCGACGCTCTACGCGGTGGCAGAATCGATTCCCTTCCAACACCGGGCGGGAGTCCGCGCCTTTTACGCGGAGACTTATTCCAACTGGGCGCTCGACGGACCCAAGGCGTGGCTCGCCGCGCAACTCCTCTGGGATCCGGGCCGCGACCCCGCGGCGCTGCTCGACCGTTACTACCGCGAGTTCTGGCGCGAGGCCGAGGCGCCGATGCGCGCGTTTTTCGCCGCCGCGGAGCGGACCTGGCTGGAGCAGCCCGGTCCGCCGTTGTGGCTGAGGTTCTACAAGGACGAGGACCAGGATTGGATTTATCCGGAGGCGCGGCGCGCCGAGTTGCGCGCGGCGCTCGCCGCCGCCGGCCGGGCGGCGACGGAGGACATCACCCGCGCCCGGGTCGCGTTCACCGCGGCAGGTTTCTCGGTGACGGAGGCCTATTGGAGTTTCGCCGCGGCGCGCGCGGCGGCCTCGCGTGCGGCGCGGCCTGGCGTGGAGCCGGCGGCACTGCTCGCGGCATGGAAGCGGTACCGCGCGGAGCGGGAGCGACTGGCGAAAACTTTCGCCGATGTCCGGAAGCGACACCCGCTGGCGGTGGCGGACCAGGACTTCACGGCCTACCTGCGCAACGAACCCGACAGCCGGCTCGCGCTTGCGTTGCACGCCACGCCGGAGGGCCGCACCGCGCTGGCCGCCGAGCCGGAGCTTCTGCGGCGGCATGTGGGCGTGGAGCTTGGCGATCTGGACCGACTCCAGTCGGCCGCCGCGGAAATGCTCACGGATCCCGGTTGGCGTGAGGTGGTTGTTTTGCCGGCCGATGCCTCGAACGTCAGCCAGTGGACCTTAAGCGGCGCACGCTGGACGGGGCAGACGGAGGCGTGGGAAGGACGCACGGTGCGTCTGCTCGAGGGCGCAGGCGGCCGGCGCGTGCTGCGCCTCGCGAGCTGCCGGACAGAGGACTTTGGTCAGTGGCTGTCGGCGGAGGCCGGAGCCGTGTATGTGGCCGAGGTCGACGTACGTGCGCGCGTGAGCCCCGGCACGGCGACGCACTTGATCATCTCGTTCCTCGACGAGAAAGGCCGCCACCTGAACATGGGGCGGGTGGACCGCCTGCCGGCCGGCGCCGGTGAGCAATCGACGCGACTCCGCGTGATCG
>JAURJO010000426.1 GCA_030832235.1 Verrucomicrobiota bacterium | reverse complement strand
GGGTGATCCGCTGGCCGGTGCCCGTGCACGGCTGGCCGCGGGAGGGCCCTTCACGGTCGTGGCGTTCGGTGACAGCATTGCCAATGGCGGTGAGGCCTCGAGTTCCGACCTCGTTTTTTGGCGGCGTTGGATCGCGGACCTGCAGGTGAAATACCCGACCGCTCGGATCGCAGGTGTAAACGGAGCCACGGGCGGCGACACCACGACGCGGGGGTTGGAGCGCCTGAAGGCCACGGTCATGGATGCGCGACCGGATCTCGTGCTGGTGGCGTTCGGGATGAACGACCACAACCGGCGCGGCGTGCCGCCGGCGGATTTCGAGCGGCAGCTGACCGAGATCGTGACGCGCATCCGCGCCGGCACCAGCGCCGCGGTGGTGCTCGTCTCAACCTTCCCTCCGAACCCCCGTTGGGTGCACAGCACGCACCGTATGGGTGAGTACGCCGCGATCACGGCGCGGGTGGCCGCGGCGACAGGCTGCGCCTATGCGGACGTCCACGGCCTCTGGCAGGCTATGACCGCGCGGAAGCGGCCGGAGGACCTGTTGGCCAACAACATCAATCACCCAAACGATTTCGGGCACTGGATCTACTACCGGGCACTGAGCGCCACTGGCTTGTAGGCCCTTCCTAAGGGGTCAGGGCGTTCAATGTTAAGTGCCGCGCGGCGTAATCTGCCGGCGTGAACATTGAACGCCCTGACCCCTTAGGTAGCCCGTTCGCATAAATGTCCGCGAACGAGTAGATGGTTATCGCTATTGTCCGATCCTGCGCGGACAGTCTGGGTCTCAGCCGTGTTGTGCGGGGAATTGGAATTCCCGCTTCACTCATTCCGAGAGCTCTGCTGCCCGTCCACCGTGCGAAACGATTACCTGCAGAGCGCGCTTCTCGTCGTCGATGACCCGAATGTGCTGGTCAACATGGTCTCCCGGCGAGTCAAGCAACTGAAGCAGGGCAACCGCGCCCTGGTGGAATCGCTGGAAAAACTCGCTCCGGAGGATATCGCCCTGCGCGAAATCGCCGAGAAGAAGATCAGTTTCGAGGAGGCGAGCGCCGCCGACATCATCGCCGGCCGCCGCTAGGACCTCGGGGAATTCAATCTTATGGCCAAGTCACAAAACGCACGTAAGCAGACCAAGAAACCGGCTAAGCAAAGCCCGAAGCAAAAGAAGGCGGCGAAGCGCGCCAAGAAGTAATCGCGCGCTACCCGGCGCCGCGCCCGGGGCCGAGGAATTTCTTTTCCATTATCTGGTTTAGCCCGACCAAGGGGTCGGGCGTTCAGTGATCACGCAGGCGCATGCCGCTTCGTGACGTTAAATATTGAACGCCCTCCCCCCATGGGGGCGGCATCGTTTTCGGGTACAGCGCCGAAGGATTCAGCGCGCGGAAAAACCGAATCTGGCCGGGTTAGGCAGGATACCGATCAACCTTTCCGTGGAAGAGGGGCTCAAACCGCGAGTCGCGTCCCCGGCGACGCGCGAAGCCTGCGCCGGAGGTCGCCGAAACTCACGAGCTGTCGAGCTTGTTCGTCCCAGAGGTGCAGGTTGATCGATCGGAGGCTGCGGAGGAACGTCAGGGGCTTCACCTCGGAGAAGATCGGGTGCGAGTTGTGGCACCGCTCAAGGTTGTAGTTGGGAATCCGCGGGCTGAGATGGTGGATGTGGTGGAACCCGATGTTGCCCGAAAACCACTGCAGGATTCTCGGCAGACGGTAGTACGAGCTCCCCTGCAGGGCGGCGGCGGTGTAGTCCCATTCCTCGCCGCGTTCCCAGTATGCGTCGTCGAACTGGTGTTGGACGTAGAACATCCACACCCCGACCGCGCCGCCCACCACCGAGATGGTGAGCTGGATGAGCAGGTAGGCCTTCCAGCCGAACAGCCAGACCATGCCCGTCACCATCGCCGCCAGGGCGAGGTTCATCCACCAGACGGAGTTCCGCTCGCGCCTGCTTGCTTTGGGGGAAGGGAAGCGCTCGCGAATCAAAAAGAGCGGGGCGGGAGCTAGCAGGAACAGCACTCCGGGATTGCGCGAGAGCCGGTAGGCGATGCGGCGCCAGCGGGGGGCCGCAAGGTATTCATTCACGGTCATCGTCCACACGTCGCCCACGCCCCGCCGATCCAGGTCCCCGGAGCTGGCGTGGTGGAGGGAGTGCTCCCAGCGCCAGTGGTGATAGGGGGTGAACGTGAACATTCCGCAGACAAAGCCCGCGACATCGTTGGCCGCGCGGGATTTCAGGAACGAGCCGTGCCCGCAGTCGTGGAAGATGATGAAGATGCGGACGAGAAAGCCGCCCGCGAGGATCGCCAGCCCCGCGGTGAGCCACGCGGACACCGTCAAACTCCAGTACATCAGCGCCCAGAGCAGGGCGTAGCCGCCGAGAGTGTTGACGAGTTGCCACGCGGCCCGCGCCCGGGAGGGCTCTTGGAATTCAGCGACGATCGCTTTCCATTCTGCTACGCTGACGGCGTGCCTGGGTTTCGATTCGGGCCGGGAGGCGGTCAGTTCTTGCACTCCCGACTCTCTTGTCGTGCCGAAGTCGGGTGCAAGGCTCACCTTACGTACGGGATGAAATCGTCCGCTGAAAGCGGCCTGAGGCTTCGAGTCTGATCCGCGCATGGACGAACGGCGCGAACTGTGCACGCTGACGGAATGCACTTGCAGGGATTTCACCACGTCACGGCTGTGACCGCGCGGGCGGCCGCGAACCATGCGTTTTACACCGGTGTCCTCGGGCTCCGGCTGGTGAAGAAGACGGTCAACCAGGACGATGTTTCTGCGTACCACCTCTTCTACGCGGACGGGCTCGCTTCGCCGGGTAGCGATCTGACTTTTTTCGACTGGCCGGTGCCGCGCGAGCGCCATGGCACGCACAGCATCGTGCGGACGGGTCTGCGGGTGCGTGACGAGGCGGGTTTACCGTGGTGGCGCGAGCGTTTGCGGAACGCCGGGGTGGTTGTCGGCGAAACTATCGAGCGCGACGGTCGTGCCGTGCTGGATTTCGACGATCCTGAAGGACAACGGCTGAGCTTGGTGGTGGATCGTGCGTCCGGTCCGGGCAATCCGTGGGCGCGGAGCCCGGTCCCGGCGGAGCTGCAGATACTTGGACTGGGTCCGGTGATGATCAGTGTGCCGCAATTGCGGCCGACCGACACGGTGCTGACTCGGGTGATGAACATGCGCCGGGTGCGCGAATACGCCACGCCGACGCCGCCCGTGCGCACGGTGCACGTCTACGAGATGGGCGCGGAGAGCGCGCGTGGGCCGCACGCCGAACTTCACGTGGTGATCGAGGCCGGGTTGCCGCCGGCGCGACCGGGAGCCGGAGGGGTGCACCACGTGGCCTTTCGTACGCCGGATGATGCCGGTTACGACGCTTGGGCCGCGCGACTGGAGGAGTTGGGGATGCCGTCGAGCGGTCCGGTGGATCGCTTCTATTTCCGCAGCCTGTATTTCCGGGAGCCGAACGGCATCCTCTTCGAGATCGCCACGGATGGCCCCGGTTTCGCTACCGACGAGAAAATGGACGCTTTGGGTGAGCGATTGGCACTGCCGCCCTTCCTGGAGTCGCGTCGAGTCGAGATTGAGCGCGGGCTGAAGCCGCTCGTGACCTAGCAGCGCGGGGCTCCCGGCCAGGAAGACGGGCGGTTCCAGAAAGCGTCGGCCCGCCCGCCGTAGTAATCGGCGAGCACGCTGTCCATGACCGCAGTGGTACGCCTTCCCGACTCGCCGGTGCTCGCGCAAGTGCCGCGGCCGAGGAGGTCGTCGACGATTGTCTGGATCAGCGGCTGCGCGACGTGCGGCGGGTTGGGGATGTCGATCAACTCGACGCCGCGCGCCGTTTCCAACCGCACAGGATCGGCCGTGAAGAAAGTGAACGTGACGCTGCCCTCGGTGCCGAGGAAGGTGAGGGTGTCGTCGCGGGTTTGGCTCGCGAAGTTCCACGAACAGGAGCCGACAACGCCTCCATTCGCGCGAAAGGTGAGGGCGACCTGGTCTTCCACGGCATGCCGCCCGCTTGCATTGGCGGCATGGCCGCGGACGTCGCCGAGCGGGCCGAGGCAGAAATCGAGGAAGTCGAGGACGTGGGAGCCGATATCGAGAAACAACCCTGCCCCGCTGTGCGTGGCGTCCACCCGCCACGGATTGCCGGCTGGCATCGGCGCAGCGTGGCGGTAATTGACCCCGGTGAGGCGCCCGATGGCGCCGCCGGTGATGAGTTCGCGGACCTTCAGGAAGCGCGGCATGGCGCGTCGGTAATAGGCCGTGAACAGCCGGTTGCCGGCGGCGGCTTTCTCCAGCAGCGCCAGGCCGCGCTGCTCGTGCCAGGCGAGCCGCCCGGCCATGAGCCCGCTGCGCGCTTCGGCGCGCGCGCCGATCTCCAGCACCTG
>JAURJO010000425.1 GCA_030832235.1 Verrucomicrobiota bacterium | reverse complement strand
GGGTTGGCGGAAGTCCGCCGATCGGCACGCTGCGCGACCATGCGCACCCGCCGCGTTTCACTCCTCCTTCTCGCTTTTCTCACGGTTATTTCCGCGCGCGTCGCCGCTAGCACACCGGCGATCACTTCCCAGCCGCCCGCGCAGTCGCTCAACGCCGGCGGATTGACTGTCACCATCGACCTGCGGAACCACTTCAACCTGCCGGGCGTGACCGGACCGCTGGTGCAATTCGACACCAGCCTCGGCCGCTTCAACGTCGAGTTGCGTTCCGACGCCGCGCCGAAGCACGTCGCCAACTTTCTCGCGTACGTCGCGGCGCGTTCCTACGCCGGAACTTTTTTCCACCGCTCGGCGGCGCTCGACGGCAGTGCCGTTTCGATCGTCCAAGGCGGAGGCTACGCACTGGGTGCTTCCGGCACGTCGTCGGTCGCCAAACAAGCCCCCGTGGCACTCGAGTACAACCTCCCCAATGCCCGCGGCACCCTCGCCGCCGCCCGCACGTCCGACCTGAACAGCGCCACCAGTGAGTGGTACTTCAACGTCCGCGATAACTCCACGGTCCTCGGACCCTCCAACGGCGGCGGCTACACCGTCTTCGGTCGTGTGATCGGCAACGGCATGGCCGTGGTGGACGCCATCGCCGCCCTCCCGCGGGTCAACGCCGGATCACCCTTCAACGAGCTGCCCGTGCGAAACTTCACCTCGGGAGATATCGGCGCCGCCAATCTGGTCATCGTGAACTCCGTCACCTCGGCCACCATCTACCCTGGCGACGGCCCGATCGCGGCGCTTTCCTTCAACGCCATTTCCTCCAACCCCGAGGCGGTCACCGCCACGGTCAACGGCTCCACGCTCATCCTAACGCCCGTCGGAGGGGGAGTCGTCTCCGTAAACGTGATCGCGACCGATACGAACGGCGCCAGCGCGTCCGCAGCCCTCACCGTTTCGGTCGCCGGGACCAACTCCGCCCGTGCTCCGGCCATCACGTCCCAGCCGCCCGCGGTGCTGCGCCTGGCGGCCGGCACGACGCCCACCGTGGCGCTCGCCGTCGCCGCGACCGGCACGCCGGCGCCAACCTATCAGTGGCGCCGCAACGGCGCGCCGCTCACGGGCGAAACCACCGCTTCGCTGGTGCTGCCCCGCGCCACCGAGGCGCAGGCGGGCGCCTACACCTGCGTCGTCACCAACACCAACGGCAGCGTCACCAGCGAATCGGCGACCGTCTCCTTCATCGCCGCCACCGCGGCCGAGACAGGGCGACTGATCAACCTTTCGATCCTGTCGATTTTTTCCCAGGGAGAGTCGATGACATTGGGAACGGTGCTGGGCGGAGCCGGCACCAGCGGAACCAAGGCGCTGCTGGCGCGCGTCGCGGGCCCGTCGCTCGCACCGCTCGGAGTCTCGGAGTTCATGCCCGACCCTCAGATGTCTCTCGTCCGAGCCGGCGGACCGGTGGTGGCCAGCAACGATAATTGGGGCGGCGATCCGGCGCTCGCGGCGGCCTTCAACGCCGTCGGCGCCTTTGCCTACGCCTCGGGCACCTCCCGTGATGCGGCGATTTTTCAGCCGGCGCTGCCAGCCGGCGGCTATACGGTGGAGTTGAACGACAAGGGTGGGAGCCCGGGCTTCGCGATCGCCGAGCTCTACGATTCCACCCCGAAGGCAGCCTTCACCGCCACGACCCCTCGCCTCGTGAACGTATCCGTGCGGCGCAATATCCCCGAAGGCAGCTCGCTCGTGGCCGGCTTCTACATTGATGGCACCACCGCCCGAACGGTCTTGATCCGCGCGATCGGACCCGGCCTCGCGGTGTTTGGGGTGCCCGAGACCATGCCCGACCCCGGACTCAAGCTCCTCGGCGCCAACTCCATGGTAATAGCTTCAAACGACAATTGGGGTGGCACGACCCAACTCGCCGCCGCGGGGGCGGGCGTGGGCGCCTTCGCGGTCGCCAATCCGTCGTCCAACGACGCCATGTTACTCATCACCCTTCCTCCCGGAAAGTACACCACGGAAGTGACCGGCAAAGGCGCCGGCGGCGCCGCGCTCGTCGAGGTCTACGAAGTGCCCTGAGACGGAAAGGAAAAGAAAGGCGCGCACGAGCCGTGCGCCTCATGCGCCGCTTTGCGGCCATCCTCCGCGTTGGCCGCCCAAAAGCGCAGGACACGCGGGCCGCGGCCCACGGAATACCCGGAGTATCCGGAAACACCTGCATCCGAAGCATCTGTGCCATCCGAGTGATCCGTGGTTGAACGGATCGGATCTGAGCGCGTTGTCGCGAAGCATCCCAGCCAAGGCGATTCGGTATTTTCCGGGGCAAACGGCCCCGGCTACATCGACCGCCATCCGATCGCCCACCGTCCCTTGGTCCTTTGGTCCCTCAGTACCTTGGTCCCTTGGTCCCTTCGTCCCTTACCCGCCGACCCGGAAGCTGGCGCTGACCTGGAAGACGGCGCTCACGATCGCAAAGGCGATGAAGCCGACGAAGACGAAGACGCCCATGAGCACGCCGCTCGCGATGACCTTGGTGAAGAGGTTCAGCTGCGCCGAGATCTGCCGCTGGTAGGCGGAGGCGATCTGCTTCAGACTCGGCACGACGTTGCCGGTGTTTTCGCCGACCGAGAGACGGTCGAGGACGAGATCGGGGAAGCAGCCGGTGCGGCCGAGCGCGACGGAGAGCGCCTCGCCCTCGAGCACGCGCGCGGTGGCGACGTTGAACGCGTCGCGGTGCACCGTGTTGTCGATCTGCTTCTCCGTCATGCGCAGCGCCTCGGCGGCGGTGATGCCGTTCTCGAGCAGCACGGAAAGCGTCTGCGCGAAGGCCAGCACGGTCTGGGAGACGATGAACGGACCGACGAGCGGCACGCGAAGCAGCCACGCGTCGGTGGCGACGCGGCCCGCGGCGGTCTGGCGCCAGCCGAGGAAGGAGCTTAGGCCCACGAACGCGGCGACGATGAGGGCGATGCCCCAGAAGCTGAGGGCGAACTCCGAGAAGCTGATCAGCAACTGGGTGGAGAACGGCATCTTGCCGCCCAGTGAAGTGAGCAGCGTCTTCAGGCGCGGCAGCAGGAAGACCAGGAAGAAGATGATCACGCCGAAGGCGACCGCGACCATGAAGACCGGATAGGCCAGCGCGGCGACCAGCTGCCGGCGCAGCTCGCGCTGCTCGGTCAGGTGGGAGATGAGCCGCGCCAGCGTGTCGTTGAGCGAACCCGTAGCCTCGCCGGCTTGGATGAGGTTGGTGACCGAGGTCTCGAACACCTCGGGGAAGGCGGCCATGGCGCGCGACAACGGGGCGCCCTCGCTGATGCGTTCCCAGATGCCGGCCGAGAGAGCGCGGAGCCTCGGTTCCTTGATGCGCACCGAAAGCAGTCGCACCGCCTCGCCCGCGGAGAGCCCGCTGGTCGCGAGGTCGTGCAGCGCCTCGAGGAACGGGAGGCATTCGCGACGCGACGGCGCTCCCCGGGCCGGGCGGGCAACGGCGGCGGTGGCGGGAGCCGCGGCGGACCGGACGGTGCTCCTACCCGCTCCAGCCCGCGCCGCGGGCTTGGCCGGGGCCGGTCCGGTGAGTTCGGTGACGGAAGAAACCCGCAGCCCGCGCGCGGCGAGGATGCGCAGGACGTCCTTACGGCCGGGCGCCTCCAATTCGGCCGAAACCGGATTCCCGGCGGTATCGCGGGCGCTGTAGGCGAACCGCGGCATCACTTCTCCGTGATCGTGATCACGCGCAGCACCTCGTCGAAGGTGGTGTGGCCGGCGCGGACCTTTTCCCAGCCGCTCTGGCCCAGCGTGCGCATGCCGTTACGGCGCGCGCAATCGGCGAGCGTGCGCGTGCTCTCGCGCTGCAGAACCAGCTGGTGCATCTCCTCGTTGAGCCGGAAGATCTCGAAGATGCCGATGCGGCCGCGGTAACCGGTGCCGCGGCAGCGGTCGCAACCGACCGGCTCGCGGAGATTAGCGGCGGCGTCCGCCCCGGCCGGGTCGCAACCGAGGATCGCGAGATTCTCAAGCAGCTTCACCCGCGGGATCGAAACCGGCCGCGAGCACTCCGTGCAAAGACGGCGCACGAGGCGCTGCGCGATGACGAGCTCGATGGCCGAGGCCACGAGGAACGGCTCGATCCCCATGTCGACGAGACGCGTGATCGCGCCGGGGGCGTCGTTGGTGTGGAGGGTCGAAAAGACCAGGTGGCCCGTC
>JAURJO010000424.1 GCA_030832235.1 Verrucomicrobiota bacterium | reverse complement strand
TGTACCGCGACATCCGTTCATTGCGCATTTACGAAGGCGCGTCCGAGGTTCAGCAACTCATCATCGGCAAGTCGGTGCTCAAAGGTCATTGATGAGCTCGGTCTGCAGAAAGAATTCGTGGAGGACATCAGCCACGATTACCGGCTCGCCGTGCGGAAGGGGGACTCCGAGGTCCTTGGCCTCCTCAACGATGCCATCGCCCGCCTGCGGGACAACGGCACCCGCGAACGGCTTTTCGCGCGCTGGATCGGGCCGGTGGAGCCGCGGCCGCTGGGATGGCGGGATTTGAGGCCCTACCTCCTGCCCGGCGGGCTGATCATCGCCGTGGTGATCGGGATCATCGTGTGGCAGCGCCGCATGCTGGGCCGGGTCGAGCGCCAGGCGGAGGAGCTGCGTGCGAGCCGCACGGAGCTGGAGCGCAGCAATGTGCAGCTGCAGGAGGCCATCGCCCGCGAGAAGGATCTGGCGGTTCGCGCCGACCAGGCGAGCGCCACCAAGACGCACTTCCTTGCCACCATGAGCCATGAGATCCGCACGCCGATGAACGGCGTGCTCGGCATGGTCGGCCTGCTGCTCGATTCGCCCCTCTCACCCAAGCAGCGGTTCCTCGCCTCCACCGCACGGCAAAGCGCGCAGTCCCTGCTGGCGCTCGTGAACGATGTGCTCGATTTCGCCAAGATCGAGGCCGGTCAGCTTCGCTTCGAGCCCGCCGCCTTCAGCGTGCGGGAGCTGGCGGAGGGCTCCCTCGTGCCGCTCGCCGAGCGGGCGCAGTCCAAGGACCTCGAGCTGCTGTGTTCCGTCGCCTCCGACGTGCCTGCGCGCGTGGTGGGCGATTCCGGCCGGTTGAACCAGGTTCTCCTCAATCTCGTTGGAAACGCGGTGAAGTTCACCCCGGCCGGCCATGTGGAGCTCACCGTCACATGCGAGCCGGGGGCCCCCGACGGACTCGTCCGGCTGCGTTTCGAGGTGCGCGACACGGGCATCGGCGTTTCCCGCGAGGATCAGGAAAAGCTGTTCCGGCCCTTCACGCAGGGCGGAGGCGCGGGCTCGCGGTCGCTCGGAGGCAGCGGCCTCGGCCTCGCCATCTGTCAACAGTTGGTCAGCCGCATGGGCGGAGAGGTCGGTTTCTCCAGCTCGGTGGGCGAGGGGTCGGTCTTCTGGTTCCGGGTGGATCTGCCGCATGCGGAGGTACCCGGAGGAGCGCCGGCCATACCGGCCGGGCTCGCGGGACTATCCGTGCTGCTGGTCGACGACCACGTCGTGAGCCGCGAGCACCTCGAGCGTCAGCTGCGCTCCTGGTCGATGTCGGTCGCGACCGCTTCCGGCGGCGAGGAGGCCCTGGCCCTCGCGCGCGCCCGGGTCGCGGCGGGCGCTGGTTTCGATCTGGCCCTGGTGGATTTCCGGATGCCCGGGATGAGCGGAACCGCCTTCACCGCCGCGTTGCGCGCGGATCCCGCCCTGAAGGGGATCGGGACGGTGCTGCTGACGACCTTTGGTGATGTCCTGCCCCGGAGTGAGATCGAGCCGGCCGGGGTGGATTTCGCCCTCAGCAAGCCGGCCGCCTCGGAGCGTCTGGGCAAGTCGCTGCTGGCGGCGGCCGGGCGGAATGCACCGGGGGATGAGCAGCCCGCCGAAGTGGGGGCCGCTCCTTCACGTCTGGAGCTCTCCGTGCTGGTGGCCGAGGACAATCTCGTGAGCCAGAGCGTGCTGCAGTTGCAGCTGCGCAAGCTTGGCTGCCGTTGTCGGATTGTCGGCGACGGGCACGCGGCGGTCGAGGCCGTGCAAACCGGCGGCTACGATGTCGTGATCATGGACTGCGAGATGCCCGGGCTGGACGGCTTCGAGGCGACGCGGCGCATCCGGGAGTGGGAGCGCACGCGTGAAGGGGCGCGGCCGGTGCCGATCATAGCACTCACGGCCAACGCCATGCTCGGCGACCGAGAGGCATGCCTCGCGGCGGGAATGAACGAGTACCTGAGCAAGCCGGCCGGTATCCCCGATCTCGTCGAGGTCCTTTCGCGGGTTTCGGTCGAGAAGGCGGGTTGACGGCCCCGTTGGCCGGCCGCGTCCGGCTCGCTCAGTCGAGCGGGCGCGGCTCGAAGTCGGTCCTGCTCACCCAGCTGGTGCTCATCTTCTCGCCACGCATGAAGCGCTCGTAGAAGCCGGCGTGCGCGGGATTCGCGTGCGGGTAGCGGTCGAAGACCTCGCCTTGGCCGAACATCCGCGGGTCGCCCTGCGCGCGGAGCCTGGCGTACATCTCCTCGCGAAGCGCCGTCCGGCGGCTGGCGAGGGCGGGCTCGCCGGCGAGATTCTTCACGCAGTCGGGGTCGGTGCGCAGGTCGTAGTGCTCGACGGGGGCACGTTTGCCGAAGCAGAGATCCCAGAAAGCGTCGGTGCCGGTCCGGCGACGGGCTTCGAGGATGAGGGTCTTGGTGGGACTGGCGTCGACGTTGAGGTATCCGGTTTCCGGATTGCAGGCAGGCCAGCGCGACGGCTCGAAGTTTTCCAGATAGAGCTGTCCGCCCTTCACCAGGCCGCGGATCGGGTAGCCGACGTCGTTGGGCCGGCCGATGTCATGGCGTTCCATACCGATGAGGACGAAATCACGGTCGGGAACGACCCGGCCGGAGCGATCGGCGCGGAAGATGTCGAACAAGCTGCGGCCGGCGAACTCAGCCATGCCGGCGCGCTCGCGCGAAAGCCCGGCGCCCTCGAGAAACGTCGGCGCGAGGTCCACGAAGCTCACGTGGTCCTCGACGACGCGTCCGCGGCCCGCGATGCCGCCGGGCCAGCGGATCGCGAGGGGCACGTGGTTGGAGAACTCATAAGCGCTGCCCTTGCCGCGGGGGAATGGCATGCCGTGGTCGGAGGTCACGACCACCAGCGTGTTCTCGAGGAGTCCGCGCCGCGCGAGCGACTCGAGCATGCGGCCGAGATGGCGGTCGAAATGCTCCACCTCGAAGGCGTAATCGAGCATGTCGTTCCGAACGGTCTCGTTATCGGGCCAGAACGCCGGCACGCGGTCGATCTCGTCGAGCCGGCGTCCACCCTTCGTGACCCCGGAGCCGAACTCGTAGCCGCGGTGCGGCTCGATGGCGCCGTACCAAAACGCCCACGGCTTGCCGGCGGGAGCGGCGGCGAGGAAGTCCTCGAAGTTGGCGGCGTAGTCGGCGGGGCCGATGCCGGAGGCGGGCGGGGTGGCCTTGCGTTCGTTGAAGGCGCGGCCGGTCATGAGCCGCGGTTTGCCGGCGGCGTCCTTCGCGACGCCCGGGCCCCAGCCCTTGGTGGTGTGGCCGACGAACCAGCCGTTCTCCGCGAGCGCCTCGCCCCAGCCTTTGAACTCCGGGGGAAAATAGCAGATGTGGTTCGCCGCCTCCTTCAGTTGCCACGAATTGCGGCCCGTGAGGATGGCGGCGCGTGACGGAGCGCACTTGGCGTTGGGGGTGTAGGCGTTCCGGAAAAGGAGGCCCTCGCGCGCGACGCGGTCGAAGTGCGGGGTGCGCACCCACTTCGTGCCGTAGGCGCCGGCGTGCGCGCCCCAGTCATCCGCGATGGCGAACAGGATGTTGGGTGGTGCGGCGGGCGCGGCGCGCAGCGCGGCGAAGGCGAGGAAGATCGAAAGCGAAACGAAGAGGCGGGGTGAAGGCATGGGGTGGAAAACGAATCGTGGGGATAGACCTGGGAGGTTTAAAGGGCAGGAAGGCGGCCAATCCAGTCGGATTCCGGTGCCGGGCTCG
>JAURJO010000423.1 GCA_030832235.1 Verrucomicrobiota bacterium | reverse complement strand
TTCGCGCGGCGCAGCAGCGCGACCACCCGCGGTCCGTAGATCGCGACTTCCGGCGCGGCCATGCGCACCACGAAGTCTTCGTTGGTGAGGGTGGCGTACTTCGCCATCGTGTCGCGCAGGGTGACGAGGTTGAACGCCTCGACGTCGTACGCATCCGCCTCGTGCACCTCCTGCGCGAGCTTCCATCCCTCCTCGGTCTCCCCGAGCCGCAGCAGATCGGTGGCCAGGGCGGATTTCGCCGGTAGGTGGTCCGGGTCCATCTCGCGGGCGCGTCGCTGGTAGGCGGCTCCCTCGGCAAAGCGGTACTTCGAGGAAAGTTTCTCGCCGATCAGGGTGTCGACGCGCGGGTTGCGATCCCAGACCGACAGCGCCTTCTCCCGCGCGGATTTTTCACGCACCGCATCCCCGCGGAGATGCGCGATCACGGCGCGGTACGCCCACGCCTCGGGCTGCACCGGATTGACCGCCACCACCTGCTCCAGCGTGGACTCGGCATCCTCGTAGGCCTCGGCCGCGATATGGCGGTCCGCGAGCTGCAGCAACGACGGCACGTGACGCGGGTTTTTGTCCAACGCGGCCTGCAAAGCCGCCCGCGCCACCTTGCGGTCGCTCTCCGCGTAGGCCCGCGCGCGTCCGAAATGCAGGTCGGCGTCGTCGGGCAAAACCTTCAGTCCCTCCTCGTAAGCCTTGGCCGCGAGCGCGAAGTCGTGCTTGTCCAGTGCCAGCTCGCCGCGGGCGAGATAAACGTCACGAAGCTTGGGATCCGACTTCTGCGCGACGCCGAAGACCTTTTCCAGGACTTCCTTTGGGTCGGCGCCGATCGCCAGCGCCGCGCGGCCGAACACCACCAGGTCCGCGGGGCTGCGGTACATCCAGTAGGCGTCGCGCACCGCGCGCCGCACCTCCTCGACCCGGGCCGCGGCTTCCTCCGTGTGGCCGAGTGCGAGCGCGATCTCGCGCGCCAGCCAGCGCAGCCGGATGCTGCGGGCGTCCTTCGCGATCGCCTCTTTCACCGCCGCGTCGGCCTCCGCGTACTTGCCGGTCGCAAGCAGCGCCCGCGCGAGGATCAGCGACCACTCGGAACTGCCCGCGCCGTCGCGCAGCTCGGCGGTCGCCTGCTTGATGACGATCGCATGACTGCCCTCCAGCAACGCGCGCTGCACCTCGGACACCTCCGCGCCCACCAACCGCGTCGCGACGAAAAGCGCCGACAAGCCGGACACCGCGCGCAGAGTACGGTAGATTTGGTGGGGAACCATCAAGGAAAGCACGGCGGCGGAGGTTGATTCAGGAGTAGAGACGCGCGCCACGTCGAAGAGTGATGCGGGCTGCGCGCTTTTCTCAAGCCCCGCGCGGAGGTTTCTCCGAGGCCCGGATTAACCGTTGCCGAAGCGGCTTCGTACGTTAACTCGTTCGCGCGATGACCTTCCTCGCCCTCGCCGATCGCGTCGTCGTCATCATTGGCGGTAGCACCGGACTCGGCCTGTCGGGCGCCCGCGCCTGCCTGGCCGCCGGGGCCCGGGTGGTGATCACGGGACGCAACGCCGAATCGCTGGCCGCGGCGGCGCGGGAGCTGGGCGCTGGCGTAGCGACACTCGCCGGTGACGCAACCGATCCAGCCCATGGGCCGGCGGCGATCGCCTTGGCGGAGGAAAGGTTCGGAGGGTTTAACGCACTCTACCACGTGGCCGGCGGCAGTGGACGCCGCTTGGGAGACGGGCCGTTGCACGAGCTCACCGATGAAGGACTCCGCGGTACGCTGGAGCTGAACCTCCAATCGGTCATGCTTTCCAACCGCGCGGCGGTTCGCACTTTCCTCACGCGGGGTCAGGGCGGGGTGATTCTTAACCTGAGCTCCGTGCTGGCTTGGTCACCCTCCCCCGCGTTTTTCGCGACGCACGCCTACGCCGCGGCAAAAGCCGGCATCATCGGATTCACCACCGCGGCCGCCGCGGCGTACGCCGCGCAAGGTATCCGGTGCAACGTCCTCGCCCCCGCGCTCGTCGAAACACCGATGGCCCGGCGCGCCGCCGGCGATGAGCGCATCCTCGCTTTCACGCGTTCGAAGCAGCCGCTCGACGGCGGCCGCATCGGCCAACCGTCCGACTGCGACGGCGCTGTCGTCTACCTGCTCTCCGACGCCGCCCGTTTCGTCACCGGTCAGGTCCTCGCCGTCGACGGCGGCTGGAGCGTCACCGAAGGCCAGGTCCCCAAAACCTAACCTCCTTCTCTTTCCCCCTCACCTTCACCCTCCCTTTCACCGTCCCTTTCCCTCTCTTCATGTCCGCCGCCACCGACTACTTCGACCAGACCCAGAAATTGCTGACTCGTCTCCGCGAGACCCAGCTGCCCGCGATCGAACGCGCCGCCGAGTTGTGCGCGGAGCGTATCGCGCGTGGCGGCCTGATCTTCCTCTTCGGCTCCGGACACTCCCGGATGATGTGCGAGGAGATGACGCCGCGGCAGGGCTGCTTCGTGGGCTTCTACGCGTGGGCCGAGTCAGCGATCTCGCAGCACTGCGCCACACTCGGCGCCAACGGGCTGCGCGGTCCGCTCTTTCTGGAAAAGGTTGAGGGCTACGCGGAGCAATTGCTCGACGGCTTCAAGTTCGGCCCCAACGACGCGTTCATCCTCATCTCCACGTCCGGCATCCGTCCGCTGATCATCGAGATGGCCCTCGGTGCCAAGAAGCGCGGTCTTCCCGTGATCGGCGTGGTGTCCGTCGACCATTGCTCGCGTACCAAAGCCAACCACTCGTCGGGACGAAAGCTGATCGACGTGGCCGACATCGTCCTCGACAACCAATGTCCCCCGGGCGACTGCGTCGTCGAATTACCCGGTCTCGAATGGCGCACCGGTCCCACCTCGACCGTCACCGGCGCGATGTTGATCAACATGCTGCGGTGCGAAACCGCCGAGCGGCTCCTCCGCCGCGGTCACAAGCCGGTGATGCTACCGAGCCACCAGTTTGTCGGCACGCCGGCCGCCGACGCCGCGGAGCGCCAGCTCGAGGCCTACTACGAGGGCTTCCGGCGCAGCCTCGCCCACCTCTACGCATGACCTGGGCTGCGGGGATCGACGTCGGCGGCACGCGCATCAAGGCCGTCGCAGCTTCGGCCGACGGCACCATTCTCCGCCACGTCACCCACGCCACCGCCGACGGCAACGCCACCGCCGCCGACTGGACGCGCCTTGCCCGCGAGACGCTGGAAGGATTTTCCCGCGAGCTCGGTCACAAGCCGGCCGCGACGGGCGTCTGCGCCCCTGGCCTCGCCGCCAGTAACGGCCGCAGCATCGCCCATCTCCCGGGCAAGCTCACCGGACTCGCGGGACTCGATTGGACCGAGGCGCTCGGCAACAAGGAATCTGTGCCCGTGCTTAACGACGCGCATGCCGCCCTGCTTGGCGAAGCCTGGGCCGGCGCGGCCCGCGGGCGAAACGACGTCGTCATGCTGACGCTCGGCACCGGTGTGGGCGGTGCGGTGCTCGCCGGCGGCCGCCTGCTGAGCGGCGCGATCGGACGCGCGGGCCACATCGGGCACATGTCGCTCGACCTGGACGGCACACCGAGCATCACCGGCATGCCGGGGGCGCTCGAGACGTTGGTCGGCGAATGCACCCTCGCCACACGCAGCGGCGGGCGGTTCACCTCGACCGCCGACCTAGTCGCGGCCCACCGGAGGGGAGACGCGCACGCGACACGGGTGTGGCTGGAATCGGTCCGGGCTCTGGCCTTCGGCCTCGGCTCCTGCATCAACCTTTTCGACCCGGAAGTGATCGTGATCGGCGGCGGTATCGCGCGCGCCGGCGAACATCTTTTCCAACCGCTCGCCGCGGAGCTCGCGCGGATCGAATGGCGACCGGGCGGGCACGCCGTGCCGGTAGCGCCGGCCGTGCTCGGCGAATGGGCCGGCGCGCTGGGGGCCGCCGCGCTGGCCTTGCGTCCCTCCTGAACCTCAAGCTCGGCTCCTCCGCATGTCTCCCGCCGCCACCTACCTCCAGCGCTCCCGCGCGCTGGTCGACGCCGTCTCCGCCCAGCTGCCCGCGATCGGCACCGCCGCCGACTGGTTCGCCGCCACGATCCTCGCAGGCCGCATGGTGCACGTCTTCGGCTCGGGCCACTCGCGGATCATGGTCGAGGAAATGTGGCCGCGCTACGGCTCGTTCCCGGGTTTCAATCCGATCGTCGAGCTTTCGCTCTCGTTCCATAATCTCGTCGTCGGCGCCAACGGCCAGCGGCAGGCGATGTTCCTGGAGAACGTGACCGGGTTGGCGGAACGCATCCTGCGCAACTACGCCCTCGACGCACGCGACACCGCCTTCGTCGTCTCCTCCAGCGGCTGCAACCTGGTGCCGATCGAGATGGCGGAAGGGTTTCGTCAACGCGACATCCGCGTCGTCGCCCTCGTGAGCTCCGCGCACGCCGCGGCCTCCTCGTCACGCCGCGCCGACGGCCGTAAGCTGATGGACTTCGCGGATCTCGTCCTCGACACCGGCGCGCCGGTCGGTGACGCCATGGTGCGCGTCGAGGGGCTGGACACACCGGTGGCGCCGGGCTCCACGGTCGGCGGCTGCCTGGTGGTGAACGCGATCAAGGCCGAGGTCGCCGCACGACTCACCGCCGCCGGCCATCCGCCGAAGGTGCTTTCCGCCGGTGCGGTCGTCGGCGCGAAGCGCGCCACCGAACTCTTCGAGGCCGCCTACGACGAGCACGCCCACCGCCTCTCCCGCCTCTACGCCACGGTCGGACCCCGCTGACTTTTCATCCTACCTCGCACTTTCACCCGCACGCTCCCTTTTCCCTCGTCATGCAGTCCCGCCCCTTACGCACCTCGGTGATCGGCAGCTATCCGTTCCCGAGCTGGCTCGAGTTTGCCAGCCGCCACCTCGCGGAATTCGGCCGCGCCGATATCGCCGAGATCCAGGACGACGCCGTCATCGCCGCGGTGCATGACCAGGTGGAGGCGGGCCTCGACGTGATCACCGACGGCGAGCAGACGCGGCTCGATTTCAACCTGTCGTTCTACGGCTTCATCGAAGGCATCGCACTCGAGAGCGAATCACCGCGGCGCTTCGGCCCGCCTGCGCATGACCAGCGCGGCAAGCACGCCATCACCAGCGAACTGCGCGCGCCGCGGGGCCTGGGCGCGGTGGAGGAGTTCAAACGCCTGCGGCGCCTTGCTCCCGCCGGCCCGGTGCTGAAGGCCAGCGTCCCCGGCCCCTACACGCTGAGCGGGCGACTCATCCCGAGCGGGCGTTACGCCGATCGTTGGGCGGTGACCGAGGCGCTGCTCCCGATCGTGCGCGCCGAACTCGAGGCGCTCGTCGCCGCCGGCTGCCAGGAGATCAGCGTGGATGAGCCTTCGATGAGTTGCTACGCGCACCGCGAGGACCCGCGGCGGTTTGTCGACATCTTCAACCGCACCGTCGAATCCGTCGCCGGCCGCGTCCGCCTCTGCACTCACCTGTGCTTCGGGAACTACAAGGCGCGCGCCATCGGCCCGCGGCGGCTCGCGCCGATGTTCCCGGCGTTCCTCGATTTCAAGGCCGACGAGATGCACGTGGAAATGGCCAGCCGCGAGTTCGCGGAGGTCGAGGTCATCGCGGAGATCGCCCGCCGCATGGACGTCGCCGTCGGGGTCGTCGACGTGAAGAGCTATCACGTCGAAACACCCGCCGAGATCGCCGACCGTGTGCGGCTCTGCCTCCGTCACGCGCCCGCGGACCGGCTGGTGTTCGCGCCGGATTGCGGCCTCAGCCAGACCGCGCGCTGGGCCGCGCAGCCAAAGCTGCGGAATATGGTCGCGGGTGTTCGCCAGGTGCGCGGGGAACTCGGCCTGTGATCCAGCCGGCGCTGCAGGACGAAGCGTTCCTGGCCGACGTGGCGGCCGCCCGGGCCGAAGCGCAGCCCGGCCGACTCCACCTCTGGTGGCTCGGCCAGAGCGGCTTTCTGCTCTGCCACGGCGGCGAGTGCGTCGTCCTCGACCCTTACCTGAGCGACTCGCTCACGCGGAAGTACGCCGGCACCGACAAGCC
>JAURJO010000422.1 GCA_030832235.1 Verrucomicrobiota bacterium | reverse complement strand
GCCCTGCAGCAGGGCGTTGAGCCGGTTTTTCCAGAAGCCGTGGTTGACGAAGCCGACGGTCACGGCGCGGCCCACGCGCAGCGCCTCGAGTATAACCGCGGCCGGATCGGCCAGCTCCTGGACGGTGCGGGAGCAAATCACGCGGTCGAAATGCTTTTCCGGGAAGTCGCGCATGAAGCGCGTCATGTCCCCCTGGTAGGCGCACAGCCCGCGGCGCACGCAGGCGGTGACCTTGGCGAAGTCGAGGTCGACGCCGACGGCCGACACCTGCTTGGACTGGACGAGGTAACCGAGCAGCGCGCCCTGACCGCAGCCGAGGTCGAGCACCCGGGCACCGGGTTCCACCCAGTCCCCGATAACCTGCATGTCGACGGTGCGTTTCTCAGCGTTTCGTGGCATCGCGGCGGGGCGGTTCAGATCTCGTAGCTGACGGGCTCGGAGCCCTCGCGTTCAAGGAAGGCGCGCACGAGGGCGTAGAGATCCTCGGACTCGAGCAGGAACGAATCGTGACCGAGGTCGGTGGCGAGCTCGGCGTAACTGGCGCGCTTGCCGGCGCGGAGCAGGGCGAGGGCGAGGCGGCGGTTCTGCGCGGGAGGGAAGAGCCAGTCGCTGGTGAAGCCCACCACGAGGCTTTCAGCCTCAACCGGCAAGAACGCCTGCTCGAGGGACTGGCCGCCCTCCTCAAGGTCGAACTGGTCGAGGGCGCGAGTGATGTAGAGGTAGGAGTTGGCGTCGAAGCGGTTGATGAAGCTCTGGCCCTGGTGGCGCAGATAGCTCTCGACCTCGAACTGCAGATCGAAGGTGTAGGCCTCGGGCGCGGCGGTGTCCTTCTTCCGGCGGCCGAACTTCCGGTCCATCGAAGCGTCGGATACGTAGGTGATGTGCGCCATCATGCGCGCGATCGCGAGGCCCACGCGCGGGCCGCCGTCGCGAGGGTAGTCGCCGCGGTTCCACGCTGGATCCTGCATGATGGCCTGGCGGCCGACCTCGTTGAAGGCGATGGCCTGCGCGCTCTCGCGGCCGGTCGTCGCCATTGCCAGCACCCGGCGCACCAGGTGTGGATACTCGATCGCGAACTGCAGCGCCTGCATGCCGCCCATTGAGCCTCCCACCACCGCGTGCACGCCGGTGACGCCGAGGTGGTCGAGCAGCAGCTTCTGCGCGCGCACCATGTCGCGGATCGTGACGAACGGGAACGTGATGCCGTGGGGGCGGCCGGTCTCCGGGTTGACGGAGGACGGTCCGGAGGAGCCCTGGCAGCCGCCGAGGACATTGGCGCAGACGACGAAGAAACGGCGCGTGTCGACCGCCTTGCCGGGGCCGATGAGGTTGTTCCACCAGCCGGGCTTGCGGTCCTGTGGCGAGTGCCAGCCGGCGCAGTGGTGGTCGCCGCTCAGCGCGTGGCAGACGACGATCGCGTTGTCGCGCGTGGCGCTGAGCGTGCCGTAGGTCTCGTAGCGCAGCGTGAAGCCCGGCAGTGTCTGGCCGCTTTTGAAAGTGAAGGGCTCGCGGTGGACGAAGTCGCGCGGCGTGACCAAGCCCACGTCGCCGGGCGCGAGGTGGCGGGCCGTTTCCGGCACGGGCGGGGCGCTTTCCTGATCGTCGGTCATCGGCGGCGCGCGATCGGAGCAGCGTGTAGGGGTGGTGGCAAGCGGCGCGCCGGGCGGCGGCCGCTCAGGCGCCGGCCTCCTCGTTGGAGAAAACCTGCTGCACGTCGTCGATTTCGTCGAGGGCGTCGTGGAGTCGCTCGAGCGCCTCGGCATGGGCGGAGTCCTTCACCGGCGCGGTGTTCGTGGGGATGTAGGCGATCTCGGCGTTCTCGGGCCGGATCCCGGCCCGCTCGAGCGCGTGCGAGACCCGGTCAAACGCGTGCGGGTCGCAGCGGAGCTCGAATCCCTGTTCGCTCGCGATGACGTCGTCGGCCCCGGCCTCGAGCGCGAGCTCCATCAGGGCGTCCTCGGCGGCGCGCTCGCGGGCGACGAGAAATTGGCCGGCATGGACGAACTGGAACGAGACCGCGCCCGATGACGCGAGGTTGCCGCCCCAGCGGGCGAAAGCCGCGCGCACATCCTGCGCGGCGCGCTGCTTGTTGTCGGTGGTGACCTTGACGATGAACGCGACGCCGCCGGGCCCGTAGGCCTCGTAGGTGATCTCCTCGTACACCACACCCGGCAGCTCGCCGGTGCCCTTCTTGACGGCGCGGTCGACGTTATCGGCGGGCATGTTGGCCTCGCGCGCCTTGAGCATGAGCGTGCGCAGGCGCGCGTTGCCGTCGGGATTTCCCCCGCCGGCCTTGGCGGCGAGCGTGATGTCGCGGGCGAGCCGGGAGAAGACCTTGCCCCGGCGGGAGTCGGTCACGGCCTTCAGCCGCTTGACCTTGGACCATTTGTTGTGGCCGGCCATGGGAACGGGGAAAACGGGCCGCGGCGCCGCGGCGGGCGGGTCACTTCTGCTTCTTCGGCGTCACGTTCTTGATCGGCCGGCCGCCCGGGGCCGCGACGGCGGCGGGCGCCTCCTCCGGCTCCTTCATGCGGTTGACCACGATCTGCTGCGCGATCGTGAAGATGCCGTTCACCGTCGAGTAGAGGGCGAGGGCGCAGGAGAAGCCGTAGCAGAAGAGGGTGAAGACGTACGGCATGAACTGCATCATCTTCATCTGCATGTTGTCGACGGACGGGCTCGGGGTGAGCCGCATCTGGAAGACCATCGTCGCGCCCATCAGGATGGGCATGATGTTGATCGGCAGCCAAGCGATGCCGAACAGGTGGCCGACGGTGTCGGGTGAGGCGAGGTCCTTGGCCCACAGGAACGGCTGGAGCCGCAGCTCGGCGGTGCACTGCAGCATGGCGAAGAAGCCGATGAAGAGCGGGAACGTGATGAGGATCGGGATGCAGCCGCCGAGCGGGTTGATGCGCTTCTCCTTGAAGAGCTCCATCGTGGCCTGCTGCTGCTTCTGGGGGTTGTCCTTGTACTTCTCGCGGATCGCCTGCAGGTCAGGCTGAAGCTTGGCCATCTTCTTGGCCGAGCGGGAGGCGGCGAGGGTGAAGGGCAGGCTGATGATCTTCAGGATCAGCGTCATCAGGATGACGGCGACGCCCCAGT
>JAURJO010000421.1 GCA_030832235.1 Verrucomicrobiota bacterium | reverse complement strand
TTGCCGAGGTGCGCGAGCTCCGTGAGGTGCGCGCCGTAGCCGAAGTGGCTGCTCGCCGGTTCGCCGCCCTTGCAGGCGTCGATCCAGTCGCGGTGATGCCCGTTGGAACGCCGGAGCGTCGCGGGCGGTTTCGGCGCGGTACGCAACGCCTCGGGAAAGAGCCGCGGGGCGCCGCCGGCGCCGTCGCATTGGATCACGCCTTTCTCGCCGACGAAGATCACGCCGCGGCCCGGGAGGGGAAACGAGCCCATCGCAGCGGGCGCCGCGGGCTTCAGACCTCCGTCGTACCATGTAAGCCGCACCGGCGGCAGCACTCCGCGGGCCGGAAAATCGTAGTACACGATGACGCCGTGCGGCGCTATCTCCGCGTCCATCGGGCCGGCGCCGACCGCGCTGACGCGGGTCGGCGCGGGCAGATCGAGCGCCCACGTGGCGCAGTCGAGGTCGTGGCAGCCGAAGTCGCCCAGGCTGGAGCCGCCGAACGCCCAGAAGTCGCGCCATGCCACGGGATGATAGGCGGCGTGAAACGCCCGCGGTTCGCGCGGTCCCAGCCAGAGATCCCAGTTGAAACCTTCCGGCAAAGGCGACGCGCCCTCCGGTCGCGTGGTGAGCGCGGGGTTCCAGCGTTTGGTGCCGACCCACGCGTGCACCTCGCGCACAGCGCCGATCGTACCCGCGCGGATGTGCTCGACGGTCTCGCGCATGCCGACCGTCGAGTGCCCTTGGTTGCCGGTCTGCGTGGCGAGTCCGGTCTCCTTGGCGACGCGAGCGACTTCGCGCGCTTCCCATAGGTTATGGGTGAGAGGCTTTTCGCAGTACACGTGGCGGCCGGAGCGCAGGGCGCGCAGCGAAACGGTGGCGTGCAGGTGGTCGGGCGTCGCGCACAACACCGCGTCGAGAGATTTCTCCCGGTCGAGCATGACGCGGAAATCCTCGTACTCCGCGCAGCGAAAGCCCGGCTGCGTCGCCCCGTGCCGCTTCTCCACCGCGGCGCGCGCCGGGGCGCGGCCGCCGGTGCCCTTGTAGTAAAACGCCTCGAGGCTGAACTCGCGCGCGGGGTCGGCCACCGCCGTGACCCGGACATCGGGCAGGTCGAGCAGCGCCTTCAAATTCTGGAGCCCGCGTCCGCCTACGCCCACGACACCGACGTTCACCCGCTCGCTCGGCGGTACGAACCGCGGCCCGCCAAGCACATGGCGAGGAAGGAACGTGAAGGTGGTCGCAGCCGCGGAGGCGGCCCGGACGAATTGCCGGCGGGTGGAGGGAGTGACTTTCATGGGGCGGGGGGGCGGGAGTGCGAGAGGAGCCTGAAGTGGCCCGGCCCGTAGCGCGACAAAAGATCGAGCGTCATGCGTCGGCCGATATTCCGGCCCGACATCATGGCGCTCACCCTTTCGGAAAGAAGCGCCCTTTGAAACGAAGCCCCACAACGAGACGAGTTTCAGCGTCCCGCCTGCATCCTCCGCACGGCCTCGACGAGTGTGGCGCGCGGGCAGCCGAAATTCAGGCGCAGGTGCGTGCCGGGCCGCGCGCCGAAGGGAGCACCGTCGCTCAGACCGACGCCGAGTCCTTCGAAATGCGCCACCGGGTTCGGAAGCCCCAGGCCGGCCACGTTCATCCAGAGGAGGTAGGTGGCCTCGACGGGAGCCTCGATCTTCAGGTCGGGCAACGCGCGGGGAAGGGCGTCGACGAGGTAGTCGCGGTTGCCGCGCAGGTAAGCCAACAGCTGTTGGCGCCACGGCTCGCAATCACGATAGGCCGCCTCGCACGCCGTGAAACCGAGGCACGTCACCTCCGCCACGATCCCCGCGGCGGCGCGGTTGAAACGGGCCCGGAGTGTGGCGTCGGGGATGATCGCAAGCGAGGTCCCGAGACCCGGCACATTGTAGGTTTTACTCGGCGCCATCAGCGTGACGGAGCGCGCCGCGAGCGCGGGGGAGAGCGTGGCCGATGGAATGTGCGGCAGGGAAGGGTCCAGGATCAGGTCGCAGTGGATCTCGTCGGAGCAGAGGACGAGATTGTGCCGGACGCAGAACTCGCCGAGCCGTTCCAATTCCGCGCGTCGCCACACACGCGCCAGGGGATTGTGCGGATTGCAGAGGTAAAAAAGCCGCGTCCGCGGCGTCACCGCCCGCTCCAAAGCCTCCCAATCGATCTCCCATTTGCCACCGGCCAGCGTGAACGGCACCCCGACGGGAGCGCGTCCGCTGTTACGCGGGGCCGACATGAACGGCGGGTAGACCGGCGTTAGCGTGAGCACCTCCTCGCCCGGGCCGGCGAACGCTTGCGCGGTGACGTTGAGCCCGACCACGAGGCCCGGAAGCCAGACGATCCACTCGGGGTCCACTTTCCAACCGTAGCGCTGCGCGAGTGCTCCGGTCACCGCCTCGACGGTGGCGGCGGTCGGGCGCGCGTAGCCGAAGACCCCGTGGTCCACCCGGGCGCGCAACGCGTCGAGGATCGGCGGAGCCGAAACAAAATCCATGTCGGCCACCCAAAGCGGCAGCACGTCGCGGCCGGCGTATTTCTGCCACTTCTGGGAGTCGGTGCCGCGGCGCTCGGGCGCGTGGTCGAAGTCGAATCGGGTCATGGATTCCCCGAGGAGATGACGGTTCGGCCGCGGCGCGCGACGATTTTTCCCGGTGGAGAGAAGCAGGCGTGCAGTTTTTTCCCACCGGCCCGGTGGGCCGTCGCGCCAAGGTGCGCATCGCAAGCGACTTAGCCGACCGGGATCGTTGGTGCGCGAACTGCGACAGGGATGGCTCCACAACCAATCCAACCCAGGAGAAAAACCATGAGACTCGTACGCTACACCCAGCCCGCCCTCAGCCGCAGCCTGTCCCCCGTGTTGAGTGCCTTTCCGCGCTCCCCTTGGTCGGGACTCGAAAGCGAGATGGACCGCTTCTTCGAGACCGCCCTCGGCGACCTCGCCGGCGTCGGCCTTGCCGACAACCGCTTCCCCGTCGATCTCTACGAGGACAAGGACAACACGTACGTCCGCGCCGAGCTCCCGGGCGTGACGCGCGCCGACATCAACGTAGAGATGGTCGAGGACTACCTCACCATCTCCGGATCCCGCAAGACGCCGGCTGGCGAAGGCAAGGGAGAGGAGTCCTTCTCCTTCAGCCGCTCGGTCTCGATCCCGGAGTCGGTGCAGGCCGAAAAGGTCGCCGCCACCTTCGAGAACGGGGTACTTCTCGTCACGCTGCCCAAGCGCGAGGAAGCCAAGCCGAAGAAGGTCACCGTCCAGGTAAAGTGACCCGGCCTCCAGAAAACGCATCATCAACCCAGAAGAAAACACCATGTCTCTCATCAACACCCTCATTCCTACCTTCAACCGCCCGCCGGCCCGCCGCCCGTCGCGCTCCGGCGCCGTCGACATTGGTCCGGCGATCAAGCCCGCCTATGAATTACGGGAAACTCCCGAGGCCTTCGGCGTCACGGTCCACCTGCCCGGCGTGGGCAAGGACGGACTGGACCTGACCGCCGAGGAAGGCGTCTTGCGCGTCGTCGGCCGCCGGGCATGGAAGCGACCGGAGGCGTGGGCCACGCTCTACCGCGAAACCTCCGACGCCCCGTATGAACTCGTGCTGGAGCACGAGAACATGGTCGATGTGGGCAAAATCCACGCGGAGCTGACGGACGGCATCCTGCGGATCTCGCTGCCGAAGTCGGAGGCGATCAAGCCGCGCAAGATCGCGGTGAGCTGAGTCGGACGCGCGACCCTTTCCGAGGGTTGCGCAGCTGTTCCATAACCGCCGGGGGAGCCGTCCCCCGGCGGTTCCTTTTCCCGCGGCCCCGCGCGACCCGGTTTGCCGTTGACCCGGCCGGGGCGCGGAAATCCAGTCGCGCCTTATGTCGCTCATTGCCGCCCTGTCGACGTCGCCCCAGGCGGCGGGAGACTGGATTCTCGCGATCCTGAACATCGTCTGGATCGACATCGTCCTCGCCGGGGACAACGCGGTGGTGATCGCCCTGGCGGTGCGCAACCTGCCGGCGCGCCAGCGCATGATCGGGATCGCGGCCGGGTCGGGAGCCGCGGTGTTGCTGCGCATCGGGCTGACTTTCGTCGCCACGCAACTGCTCGCGATCCGCTTCGTGCAGCTGGGGGGCGGCCTCATGATCCTGTGGATCGCCCTGAAACT
>JAURJO010000420.1 GCA_030832235.1 Verrucomicrobiota bacterium | reverse complement strand
GGTGACGACCCAGACGCTCTCGGCGGCCTCCTGCACCATCGCGAGCATGCCCTCGTAGAGCGGGTCGCCGGGGACATCGGGCCCGCTCGCCACGACCTGCAGGCACGCTTCGCCGCGGGCGGGAGCTGCGGCGGCAGCCGGAACCTCGCGCGTGAGATCCGACTCCCGTTCGCCGGTGGCGAAGCACCAGTCGGCGATGAATAAATCGTCGAGCAAAGCGGCCGCCGGCCCCTCGATCACGCCGCCGAAATCCCGCCAGCGTCGCGCGCGGTGGACAGGACCCATGTAGGCCCGGGCGAGATTATGGCCGCCGACGATCGCGGAAGACCGGTCAAAGACCGCAATCTTGCGGTGATTCCGGAGATTGGCGGAGCCGCGCGGCGTGAACGGCAGCACCGGCATGAAACGCTCCACCTCGCCGCCGGCCTGACGGATGGGCCGCACGAAATCGAAACCGGAAAGAAACGACCCGACCGCATCGAGCAGCAGGCGCACCCGCACGCCCTCGCGCGCCCGCTGCGCCAGCAAACGCACCAGGCGGCGTCCGGTGTCGTCGCGCCCGAGAATGAAAGTCGCGATGTGGATCTGGGAGCGCGCCTCGCGGATCCGGCGCTCGAGTTCCGCGTACGCCTCCTCGCCGGTGGTGAGGAGGCCGAGCCGGTTGCCGGTGCAAGGCGGCGGGCCCCCGGCGGCGAACATGGTCTGGGCCGCCGACGAAGCGACCGCCGATGGTTCCAAAGCGTAGGCCGGCGGCACGACCGGACGCACCGTTCCCTTACGCTCGCGCAAGCGCCGCAGCTTGCGGCCGCCGATGAGCAGGTAGAGCGGGACCCCGACCCAGGGCAGGAACAGGATGACCAGCATCCACGCGAACGTGTTGGCCGGCGCCCGTTTCTCGCTAACCAGCCGGGCGACGAAGAACAAACCCAGCGCGAAACCCAGCAGCGAGAACAGCGAGGCCTCCAGCCCCCAGGAGGCGAGAAATCCGCGGTCCTGACTCAGCGCGTCGTGCATCGGCACCGCCATTTCACCGCTTCCGCTGCGACGAGGCAAGCCGCCCACCGGCGGCGGCAGTTCAAGCCGCGGGCGATTCCGCCCTGGGTTCCAGCGAAACACCCTTCACCCGCACCCGCGCGAGTTTCTTGACGATCAACTCGGCGTGGTGCGCCTCGACGTCCACCAGCGCGTGGTCCTCGAGCAGATCGATCGCGCCCACAATCGACGCCGGCAGACGTGTGACGCCCGCGATCTTGCCGACGATGTCGGCGGCGGTGACTCCGTGGCGGCTGCCCGCGTTGAGCCGCACCGTCGCCATTCCAGCCTCGCGGCCGGTGCGGGCGGGACGCTCGAAGGCGGACTTGCCGCGCGGGGCCGGCGCCACCGCCGGCTTGGGCGAAGACGGAGTCGGCTTGGAAACCGGCGCCGAAGGAGCGGCGACGGACGCAGGGCGCGCGGGCTTCGCGGACGCGGCGGCCTCCGGTGAGGGTTCCCCTCCCCCTTGCAGCAGATGGATCAGCGCGGAACAGATGTCGGTGCTCGCGTACCCCTGGTCCAGCAAACGGTCTATCATCCGGTCGCGCGGCTTGAATTGCCGCGCCTCCAGGGTGGCGCGGATGCGTTCGAAGAACGCGTTGCCGCGGGCCTCCTCCACCTCGTCGAGCGACGGGATGCGGCCCCGCCGGATATCGAGCTTCGCCCAGCGTACCATGCCCTGCAACTTGTAGATCTCCTGGCCACTCACGAAGGTGAACGCCCTTCCCTGCCGGCCCGCCCGACCCGTGCGACCGACGCGGTGCGTGTAGTCCTCGGCGTCGTTGGGCAGGTCGAAGTTGAACACGACCTCGAGGTCGTCGACGTCCAGCCCGCGCGCGGCGACGTCGGTCGCGATCAGGAAATCGAATTTCCGTTCGCGAAAATTCCGCATCACACGGTCGCGCCCCGCCTGGGGGATGTCACCGTGCAGACGGTCGACGGCGTACCCCCGCGCGTGCAGGTGCTCATCGAGGTCGTCGACCATCACCTTGGTGCCGCAGAAAATGATCCCGTAGCGGAAGTCATGCAGGTCGATCAGACGCGTGAGCGCCTCGAGCTTGGAGCGCCGGTCGACTTCGAAATACGTCTGTTCCACCTGCGGCGCGTTCCGCGCCACCGCGTCGATCTTGATCCAGGCCGGGTCCTTGCTGAAGCGGCCGATCAGTTCCTGGATGGCCCGCGGCATGGTCGCGGAGAAGAAGAGCAGTTGCCGGTTTGTCGGGGTCGCGGCCAGCACGCGTTCGATGTCCTCGCGGAAACCCATGTCGAGCATGCGGTCGGCCTCGTCGAGCACGACGATGCGGAGGCTATCGGGACGAAGCGTGCCGCGCTCCAGGTGGTCAAGCACCCGCCCGGGCGTGCCGATCACGATCTGCGCGCCGGCGGCAAGGGCGCGGAATTGGCGCTCGTAGCTCTGTCCTCCGTAGATCGGGACCTCACGCAGCCCGCGGCGGAAGAAGGCTAGCTTTCCGGTCTCCTCGGCGACCTGCACCGCCAACTCACGCGTCGGACAAAGAACCAGCGCCTGAACCGCCTTCTGCTGGGGATCGACCCTCTCGATCACCGGGATCGCGAAGGCGGCGGTCTTGCCGGAACCGGTCGACGACTGGCCAACCACGTCGCGGCCGGTGAGCGCCACGGGAATCACTGCGGTTTGGATCGGCGAGGCCTCCTCGAAGCCCAGCTTGGCCACCGCCTTGAGGATTTCCGGCGAGAGGCCGAGTTGGTCGAACGGGAGTTTTTCCATTAACTTTCTCCGGACCCTGATGCCACCCCCCGGCAACGCAAGCCCCGCGCGGAAACGCCGCGCCTTACTGCATCGGCAACGAGAGCCGCATCCGCTCCGCCCCGCGTAATACCTCGACGTCGAGACTCCCGCCCGGGCGGGTGGACTGGAGTATCCGGCCGATCAGCTCGCCCTCACCCATGCGCGCGCCGAATTCACCGACGCGCACGACGACGTCATCCTTGAGGAATCCCGCCTTCTTCGCCGCGCCGTGCTTGTTGAACTGACCCATGCCTTTCACGAGCAGCGCCATGCCTTCGGCCGCCAAGCCGCGCCGCGCGCTTTCCTCCGCGCCGAGCTCCGTGAGCACGAGCCCGCCCAGCGCCATCGCGCGCATCGACCACGTGCCGACGCGTTTCGAGATGTCGGTGCGGATCCGCCAGCCCGCCGGCAACTCGAGCGTGAGCACCATCTCCGCGCCGGCGCGGCGCACCACCGCGGGGAGTTTCGCGGCCTCCGGCGCCTGATGCAGCGCCCAGGCGAAGTCCGCCACCGAGATCAGGTGTTGCCCATCGAGGGCCACCACGTCGTCGCCAGGCTGGAAACCCGCGCGCGCCGCGGGCGAACCGGAGACGACGGAAGCGATCCGCGCGACGTGATCAGGCGCCAGCGAAAGTCCGACGGTTTCAGGTGCGGGCATCGGATAGATGCGCTCCAGGGGGACTTTCTCGCCGCGATCGCGATAATACGCCCGAAAGGCTTCGCCGACCTGATGGCAATGCACGCAACTCTTCACCACCTCGCCGCCCCAGTTGAGCTCGCGTCCGTAACGGCCGGCCAGCGCGGGAATCTCCACCGGCGTCCGGAACGGCGTCGGCCCGCCCTGCTTCCGCTCCAAACCCGTGCGATTGGCCGGATAACCGCGATGCGTCTCCAAGGCGGCCTCCAGCGCCCGGCGGTAGCCGATGGTTTCGCGCGCCTCCGGATCGGCTTGGTGCGTCCATGACCCATAGCGCCCGTACAGCGTGCCGTCGGCGTTGAAGAACAGCGTGGAGAACGACAGGTCGTAATCGAACTGGAACCGCGCGAGGTCGATCGCGTTGGCGTTGATCAGCCGCACGCAGACGAACTGGTCGAGCAGCGGCGCGAGACCGGGCTCGGTGAGCACCTGCGCGTCAAGCCCCACGCACGAGAGGCACGGCACGCAGCGCAGCACCACCAGCAGCGGCCGCCCCGTGCGCTTCGCCTCGGCGAAACCGCGGTCAACGTCGTTGTAGATCCAGCGTGCGTCGTTCTCCATCCGCGCCCGGTCGCCGCGCACCGCGCCCTCGCGGTCCTTGACGGCGTCTGCGCGGAGAACCGAGGCGGCAAAGGTCAGGATGAACGCGAGGAGCCATGCCCGAGGTTGCATGGAGCGAGGCTGCGCGCCCGCGCCGGAACTGGCAACGCCGAGTCACGCTCAACCGCCCAGCCGCTTCCGCACCTCCGCCGGCACCTCGACCCGCGCGGTGCCGACCTCGCTCAGGGTGGTGGTGGAAGTCTCGTTGACGCGCACCTCGCGGCGCCCCGCCGAGTCATCGACGCGGAGCACGCCCTCGAGCCGCGTCTCGTATTTCACC
>JAURJO010000419.1 GCA_030832235.1 Verrucomicrobiota bacterium | reverse complement strand
GCGAGAGCCAGCACGGTCTCCGCATCTTCAACCCCGACGGATCCGAGGCGGAGAAATCCGGCAACGGCCTGCGCATCTTCTCGCGCTTCCTCTGGGACCAGAAACTGGTGCGCGACGCCCGCTTCACCGTGGAAACCCCGGGCGGCCACGTCCGTTCCGAGATCCGCGACGGCGGCGGCCTCATCACCGTGGCGATGGGCTCGGTGAGCTTCGACAGTGCGCGCATCCCCGTGAACGTCACCGGACCAGCCCGCGAGGTCCTCAACGAGAAGGTCACCGTCCTCGACCGCGAGTTCACCTACTGCGCCGCCACGATCGGCAATCCGCACTGCGTGATTCCTCTGCCCGCGATCACCGCGGAACTCGCGCACCGCTACGGGCCGCACCTCGAGACGCACCCGCTTTTCCCGCGCAAGACCAACGTCCAATTTCTGCAGGTCATCGACCGGAAGAACCTCCGCATCGAGATCTGGGAGCGTGGCGCCGGCTACACCCTCGCCTCCGGCAGCAGTTCGAGCGCCTCCGCGGCGGTCGCGCATCGCCTCGGGCTCGTCGACCGCAACGTCACCGTGCACATGCCGGGCGGCACCATCGGAATCGAGATCGGCGACGGATTCTCCATCATGATGACGGGTACCGTGAACAAGGTCGCCGAGGGCGTGATGCATCCCGAGTTGTTCGCGGTGAAGGTCTGATCCGTCGCGCCACCCGGACGCTCCCGGCTGGAGCATTCGGCCAAAGTTTAGTCCGCGCCCTGCCGTATCCGGCCCAAACGGCCCGGTTGGCTTTCATCATTTGGTGCTGACGAATATCGCGCACCAAACTCACGCTTCGCCGCGTCCAGCTTAAGACCCGCCTCCCCCCACCATGCGTTCGTTCCTACCCCCATCCCCATTCGCCGCTCTGGCGCTGCTCCTCTCCGCGGCAGCCTCCATGTCCGCGGCGGAAACCACCCGCCCGCCCAACGTCGTCGTGTTCCTCGCTGATGACGCCGGCTGGGGCGACTACGCGATCAACGGCAACACGAGCGTGCGCACGCCCAACATCGACTCCATCGGTCGCGGCGGCGCGCGGTTCGACCGGTTCTTCGTGTGCGCCGTCTGCGCGCCGACCCGCGCGGAATTCCTCACCGGCCGCTACCATTCCCGCGGGGGCGTGCGGGGAGTCTCCACCGGGCTCGAGCGCCTCAACACCGACGAGAAGACCCTGGCCGACGCGTTCAAGGCCGCCGGCTACGCCACCGGCGCCTTCGGCAAATGGCACAACGGAAGCCAGTGGCCCTATCACCCGCAGGCACGCGGTTTCGACGAGTACTACGGTTATACCGCCGGACACTGGGGCGAGTACTTCGATCCTCCTGTCGAGCACAACGGCCGCATGATCCGCGAGAAGGGTTACATCGTGGACCTCTGCACGGACCGAGCCGTCAACTTCATCGAGCGCAACCGCAACAAGCCGTTCTTCTGCTACGTGCCCTTCACCACGCCGCACTCCCCGTGGTCGGTGCCCGAAAAATACTGGGATCGCTTCAAGGGCCGTTCCATCGGCCAGAAGGCCACCGAAGCCGACCAGGAGAACCTCGACCAAACCCGCTGCGCGCTCGCGATGCTGGAGAACCAGGACGACAACGTGGGCCGCGTCCTCGCCAAACTGGACACGCTTGGCCTGCGCGAGAACACGATCGTGGTCTACTTCTCCGACAACGGTCCGAACACCTGGCGCTGGAACGACGGCATGAAGGGCCGGAAGGGCTCCGTCGACGAGGGCGGCATCCGGTCCCCGGCCATGCTCCGCTGGCCGGGCAAGGTGAAGCCTGGCACTGTCGTCCGTGACATCACGGGGGCGATCGACCTCCTGCCCACGCTCACCTCGCTGGCCGGCGTGACGCGCGTCGGCACCAAGCCGCTCGACGGCGCCGACCTCACCCCGCTGCTCCTCGGCGGAAGCGGCACCTGGCCAGAGCGCATGTTATTCTCCCATCAGAATGGCCAGGTGAGCGTGCGCACCCCGCGCTACCGCCTCGACAGCCGCGGGGCGCTCTTCGACCTGCAGGCCGACCCCGGCCAGACGAAGGACCTCGCCGCCGCGCAGCCCGCGGTAGCGGCGCGGCTGGAACAGGCGGTCGCCGCTTGGCGCGTCGACGTCTTCGGCGCCGACATCGCCGCCAAGGCGGTCGAACCGCGGACGAGCAAGAAGGGCAAAACCCGAGGCACCTTCGTCGTGCCCGACGACCGCCCCTACCCGGTCGGCTACCGCGAGTTTCCTTGGACACCGCTCCCGGCACGCGACGGCGTGCCGCACGGCGGGGTGCGCCGCAGCAGCAGCGCCCCCAACTCCTCGTATTTCGTGAACTGGCGGACGACGGAGGATCGGATCACCTGGGATATCGAGGTCGCCACGTCTGGCACCTATGAGGTCGTGATCGATTACACCTGTCCCGTGCCCGACGCCGGATCGGAGATCGAAATCTCGTTCCGGGATGCGAAACTGGCCGGCAAGGTCGCTCCGGGCTGGGACCCGCCCCTCAACACGAACCAGGACACGCTAAGGCGCCCCGAGGGCGAATCGCAGATGAAGGAGTTCCGTCCGCTCAACTTCGGCACCGTGCGTCTCGAGAAAGGTCGCGGTGAACTCACCCTGCGGGCGCTGCGGGTTCCGGGGCAGTCCGTGATGGATGTCCGCCGCGTGAACCTGACCCTGAAAAACTGACGCCTCGCCCCATGCACTCGCTTTTCCACCGCCTGCTCGCACTTATTCTCCTCGCGTACGCAGCGGCCTTCGCCGGCGAACCCGCTGCAAGGCCGAACATCGTGTTCATCATTTCCGATGACCACGCTTGGACTGATTACGGGTTCATGGGGCACAAGCAGATCGAAACCCCGAACCTTGACCGGCTCGCGAACCGCAGCGCCCTCTTCACCCGCGGCTACGTGCCGACCGCGCTCTGCCGGCCCGCGCTGGCAACCTTCGCCAGCGGACTCTACGCGCACCAGCACCAGATCAGCGGAAACGACCCGGCGTTTCTTCCCGAGATGCTTGCCCCGGCGGCGGGCAAAGCAAAGAAGGCCGGCAAGCAGGCGGGCGAGCCGGCCGCCTACCAGCGGTTGCGCGAACAGCTCATCGCGAAACTCGATCTGCCGGGCACGTTGCCCAAGGCGCTGGGCCGGCAGGGTTACCTGAGCCACCAATCCGGCAAATGGTGGGAAGGTTCCTATCGTCGCGGCGGTTTCACGCATGGCATGACGCGCGGCTTTCCGGAGCCGGGCGGACGGCACGGCGACGACGGGCTGAAGATCGGCCGTGAGGGCATGGCGCCGATCTTCGATTTCATCGATCAAGCGGTGGCGGAGAAGAAACCGTTCTTTCTCTGGTACGCGCCGTTCATGCCCCACACACCGCATACGCCGCCGGATCGTTTGTTCGCGAAATACAAGGCCAAGGGCATCACCTCCGACTTCGTCGCGCGTTATTACGCGATGGTCGAGTGGTTCGACGAAACCTGCGGCCAGCTCATGGGGCGCATCGAGTCCAAGGGCCTCACCCGCGACACGATCTTCGTTTACATCGCCGATAACGGCTGGATCCAGTCGCCCGAAAGCGCCGGCTATGCCCCTCGCTCCAAACAGACCGCCAACGAGGGCGGCGTGCGTCAGCCGATCATGTTCAGCTGGCCCGGCGTGATCCGCCCCGGCGCCCGCAGCGAGCAATTGTGCTCGAGCATCGACATTGTCCCCACGCTGCTCGCCGCCGCCGGTGCGGAGATTCCCGCGAAGCTCCCCGGACTCAACCTCCTGCCCATCCTCAAATCCGGCGCGCCGACGCCGCGCGAGCGGGTCTTCGGCGAAACCTACGCGCATGACGTCGCGAACATCGATCGTCCCGAGGACAGCCTCGTCTACCGCTGGGTCGTCGAGGGCAAATGGAAGCTGTTGCTCACTTACGACGGCACGGTCAGCGCTAGGTACGCTTCCTCCAATCCGCGCGACGAGAAGCGTCCCCAGCTTTACGACCTCCTCGCCGACCCGCACGAGGGCCGCAACCTGGCCGCCGCCAACCCCGAGGTGGTCGCGCGCCTCGCCGCTCGGCTGCAGGAGTGGTGGCCGGTGACCGCCCGGAAGGTGCAGACTCGCTGGTCGGATTGATCGAATCCGCGTCATGCGTCGCTTCCTCGCCGCCGCGTTGATCGCCGCCGGCGCCTTTCCTCGCCTCGCGCCAGCCGCCGACACGGCCCGGCCGCCCAACATCCTGTTCATCTTCTCCGACGACCAGCGTCACGACACGCTCGGTGCCGCCGGCCACCCTATCGTCCGCACGCCCACACTCGACCGTCTCGCGGCCGACGGCGTGCGCTTCCGGAACGCATTCGTGACGACCTCCGTCTGCTGGGTGAGCCGCGCGGTCGTGCTTACCGGCCAATGGGCCCGCTCGCACATTCGACGCGACTCGGTGCCGACAGTCCGCCCCGAGGCGCTGGCGACGATGTTTCCCGTCCTGCTGAGGGCAGCAGGCTACCGCACGGCGCACTTCGGCAAATGGCACCTCATCGCCCCGCCCGGATTTTCCCCAGCTGAGCAGTACGAGGTCTACGAGGCGATCGGGCGGAACCCCTATTTCAAGACCCTGCCCGACGGCACGCGTCGGCACGAGACCGACCTCGTGTGCGATCGCGGCGTGGAGTTCATCCGCTCCCAGCCGCGCGACCGCCCGTTCCTCCTGAACCTGTGGTTTAACGCGTCCCACGCAGAGGACAACGACCGGCGGCCGGGCGTCGGCCATCATCCGTGGCCGCAATCGGCCGACGGGCTCTACGAGGAGATCGCGATACCGCCGCCGCGACTCGGCGCCAAGGCGGTTGTCGAGGCGCACCCGCCATTCCTGCTTCAATCGATCAACCGCGAGCGGTTCTTCTGGGGCTACGACACGCCCGAGAAGTTCACCGCCAACGTCCGCGCCTATTACCGGATGATCACCGGCATCGATCACGCGGTCGCCCGCGTGCTGGCGGCGCTTGAGGCGGCGGGCCTCGCCGACAACACCATCGTGGTCTACAGTTCGGACAACGGCTACTACCTCGGCGACCGCGGTTTTCAGGGAAAGTGGTCGCACTACGAGGAGTCGCTCCGCGTGCCTCTCATCATCCGGGATCCCCGGGCCCCGCGATCCGCGCGCGGCCGTGTCGTCGAAGCAATGGCGCTCAATGTCGACCTGCCCGCGACATTCCTCGATTGGGCCGGCGTCCCGCGGCCCGCCGCCTACGAGGGCCGCAGCCTTGCACCGTTGACCCGCGGCGAAACACCGGCCGGATGGCGCACTCACTTCTTTTGCGAGCACCTCGACCTGGCTCCGACGCTCACTTGGGAAGGGGTGCGCGGGGAGCGCTTCGTCTACGCGCGCTATTTCGATCAACAGCCGACCTTCGAATTCCTGCACGACCTCGGCTCGGATCCGGACCAGTTGCGTAACCTTACCGCGGATCCCGGCTACGCTGCCGACCTCGCGCGGATGCGGGCGCTCTGCGAAGAGGAACTGTTCCTCCGCGGAGGCTCCTTGCCACCGCTGGATCAGCGCGGGCTGCGCAAGGCGAACGCGAAACGGAAGGCGAAGTAACGGCGCGCGGTCGAAGACCGACCTTACCGGTACAAGGCCGTGGTCGGTGCGACGGTGAGCACGTTGTACTGGCGCATCGCGAGGCGCCACCAATCCGCCAAGTCCTCGGCGCGGGAGTCCCAGAGTCCGCGGTGCAACGCCATCATCGACTCGGCGTCGAGCAGCAGCGCCATCTTCTCGCGCGGCGTGCAGCCGCCGGGCCCGTCGCGCAACAGTCGCGCGCGCAACTGGGCGAACCACTCCCGGGACTCCTCAGTCGGCCGACGCTGACGCAGTAGCGAGACGTGCAGGGCGTTCACGTACGGATCGAGCACCGCCTGCAGGAGCCCGTAATCGGCGCGGAGCGGCTCGAGCGGAGGCAGGTGCCGGTAGCACTCCGCCAGGTTCTGATGCAGCCGTCTCAGTTCGTACGGCGGCGCTGATTCCTCGGGCGTCAGGAGTAGCCCGTGCCGCCGGAAGGCGCGACCGAAGCCGGCTTTGCTCAACACGATTGAAAGCGGGATCGAGAACACCAAGGGCACCACCACCGGCAGCAACCACAGAGCAAACGAAGGCGAGAGCACAAAGGCCGACACCCCCCAGACCAGACCGAAGAGCGTCTGTCCCCCGTGGGTCAGGATGGCCTCCCGCCAATCGGTGCCGTCGTCATCCGCGCCGCGACGTTGCGTGAGCCACGTCACCCCCTGCCCTAGGAGCGTGAAGAGCACGAACTTCGCGTGGAACAGCATGTTGACCGGCGCAAGCAGCGTGGAGACCGCGATCTCGAACAGGAAACTGACGAGCAATCGGAGCCGCCCCCCGTACCGCGCCACCTCCTCCCGCCGCCCGAGGGCCACCGCCAGCGCCGCAAGCTTGGGAATGAACAACATCACCAAGGTGAAACCGAAAAGTGCCACCGCGCCGGCCAGCTCCGGACCGGGCGCCACACCCGCGCCGTACGCACCGCCGCCCACCCCGATGTGCACGGTGCCCAGCACCATGAAGAGCAGCCAGAGGGGCGAGGAAACATATCCCATCACGCCCATCACAAGGTGAAGGCGGTTCGCCGGACGAAATCCGCGCGCGGTCAGCAACCACGTGTGCTGCAGGTTGCCCTGACACCAACGACGGTCGCGCTTCGCGGCGTCGATGAGCGTTGGCGGGCCCTCCTCGAAGCTGCCTTCGATGTCGGCGGCTAGCCAGACTCCCCAGCCGGCTTTGCGCATCAGCGCCGCCTCCACGAAATCGTGGGACAGGATGCGTCCTCCGAACGGCTCGCTTCCGGGGAGCTCAGGCAGAGCGCAGTGGTCGATAAACGGCTGCACGCGGATCACCGCGTTGTGCCCCCAGTAATTGCCCTCGTGCTGCTGCCAGTAGTTCAGCCCGGCGAGGAAGATCTCGCCGTGCAGGCGGCTGGCGAATGCCTGCAGCCGCGCGTAGAGCGTCTCGCCGTTCACGAGTCGAGGAACGGTCTGAATGATGCCGACCTGCGGGTTGCGCTCCATCAACGCCACCAATTGCACGAGGGCGCGCCCCGTCATGATCGAGTCGGCATCGAGCACGATCATGTAGCGGTAGCGCCGGCCCCAGCGCCGCAGAAAGTCGCCGAGGTTACCGGCCTTCTTGTTGATGGAGTGCCGCCGCTTGCGGTAGAAGATGCGCCCGAAGCCGCCGACCTGCTTGCAGAGTTCCAGCCACGCCATCTCCTCCTGGATCCACTGGTTCGGCTGGTTGGAATCGCTGAGGACAAAGAAATCGAAGTGCTCGAGCCGCTTCGTCTCCTGCACCGAACGGTACATCACGCGCAGGCCCTCGAAGACGCGGCTCACATCCTCGTTGCAGACCGGCATCACGATCGCCGTCGAAGCCAGCGTGAAATCCTGCTCCGGCGGCAGCGTCATCGCGAGGCGGGCGCTGTCCCCGCCGCGATTGACCACATAAAACCCGACGACCGCCGTTACAAATCCCGTCGCCACGTGGGCGAAAAGCACGACGAAGATCGCCAGCAGCGCCACCTCGACGCCGCTCAGGCCGTCGCGCCACAACAGGTCCGCCATGAACCATGCCGCGACGCTGGTGAGCGCGAAGATGGCGGTGAAAAAAAGGAAGCGTCGGCGCGCCAGACGACGCGGCTCCATGCGCCCCTTCAGCAGCAGTTCCTGGGCGGCGGGCGTCTTCACCGGGTGAGACGGAAAAGGGTTCCGAGCACTGCCGCCAACACCAGCCACAGCGCGAGCGTCCGCAGCACCGGCCAGCGTTCCATCCGCTCGATCGTGTCGCCGGCGGCGTCCGGAATCGGCCCCAGGTCAATCGGGCGCGGCACCATGCTGGACACCGTGAGGTCAGGACCCGCGCGGATCACTCCCTCCCGCATTGCCTCCCGGAACTCCGGCGGAATCTCGCGCTCGTCGAGAAACGCGTAGGGCCAGCGCGCGGAGCCATCGCACAACAGCAGCGCCACGCGACCGTCGGTCGCGAGCCGGTCCGCCGCTGGACCGCGTCGCTCCAGCATGGCCCCGAACCACGTCTCCATGAGACGAGCCGACTCCTCCCCGGCCAGCACGGTGGGGCTGATTGCGGGATCCGCCGCGTGCCGCGCGGCCGCGCGCCCAAGGATGCGTTGGATGAGCCGGCTCTGGTGGAGGCGATTGTGAATGCGATGGGCGCGCAGGTAGTCTTCGACCCGCACGTAGGCCGCGTTCCATTCGTCCATCGATCCCGTCGTCGGTCGGAAATCGGCAGCCAAGGGGAATCCTCCGTTGCTGGGGGATAAGCTGCTCATCGGGGCCAAAGATGCGACCAGGTTTCCGTCAGCGCCTCTCCCTGCTCGCCGCGGATGAAGCAACGCAGTTCCACCGGCCGCGCCGGCTCCACCGGCCGCATCGTGAACGCGACGCGCCACGATCCGTTTTCCGGATTTCGTTGGATCGAAGCGTGATTCAGGACCGCCCCTTCGCCCACCGAGACGATCGGCGAAACCTTGGCGTCACTCTTGAGCCGCGTCAGCGCCCCCCCCTCGAAATCGATCACAAAGCGATGCAGCCCCGGCTCGTAGTAGGCGGTGCGTCCGCTGCGGGTCGCACGCACGCGTGCCACCGCCGTTTGCGCCCGCTCGAGCACCCAGTGCAGGCGGTATTCCAATTCGAGCGAGCCTCCCGCCGGCGGCGACTTCTCCGGTGTCCAGAAAGCGACGATGTTGTCGTCAAACTCCGTGCCCGTGGGGATCTCCACCAGGCGAACACCGCCGCGTCCCCAATTTCCCCGCGGCTCCACCCAGACCGATGGTCGCCGATGGTAGGAGGCCTCGAGGTCCTGGTAGTTTTCAAAGTTCCGGTCGCGCTGCAGCAGCCCGAAGCCTCGCGGATTCTCGTCGGCAAAAGTCGCGACCCGCAGCGCACGGTCGTTCACCAGCGGACGCCAGATCCACTCGCCCGCCCCGGTCTGGATCTGCAGGCCGTCCGAGTCATGCACCTCCGGCCGGAAATCATCCGCCGGCGAATGGGAATCCTCACCTCGCCAGAACATGCTGGTGAGCGGCGCCAGCCCGAGAATGCCGACGGCGCGGCGAAAGTGGAGCGTGGCCCGCACGTCCACGGTCGTCTCCCTGCCCGGGGCGATGACGAAACGATACGCGCCGGTCACACTCTCGCTCTCCAGCAGCGCGAGCACCGTCACCCGATCGTCGCCGGCCTGCGGACGCTGGAGCCAGAACTCGGAGAAGCGCGGGAACTCCTCGGGCCCGGTCGCGGCGGTGTCGATCGCGAGCCCCCGCGCGGAGAG
>JAURJO010000418.1 GCA_030832235.1 Verrucomicrobiota bacterium | reverse complement strand
GGACTGAGCAGCGTGTCCAGCGCCGTGAGGTCGAGGCCTCTTTCCGCGACGGCGCCGACCACCGGGACCAGTCGGAGCGTGGCGCCCGTCGCGCGCGCGAGCTGCTGCCACGGCACGAGGTTGGAATGATGCTCCATCTCGGTGGCCAGAATGACATCCCCGGCCCGCAATCGACCCGCGAGACCGCGGGCGATCACATTGATGCTTTCCGTCGTTCCGCGCGTGAAAACCACCTCGGCCGGTTCAGCCGCGTTGATGAACTTCGCCACCCGGGCCCGGGCCGCCTCGTAGGCGTCGGTCGCCCGCATCGACAGCGCGTGGAGCCCGCGGTGCACGTTGCTGTTGTCGCGTTCGTAATAGCGGGCGATCGCCTCGATCACCGCGCGCGGCTTATGGGACGTGGCCGCGTTATCGAGGTACACGAGCGGCTTGCCGTGCACCTGCTGGTGCAGCACGGGAAAATCGGAACGGAGGTCGCGGCCGAGGGACATGCAGTGGATCGAGCCCGGCCGCGGATTCGGGCCGCGGCGGAGGATGTGAAGCGAAGGAAGCCGCCCGGCGGGTGTCAGCAACCGAGTTCCGCTGAAAACGGGGTCGCGGCGCGGGTCCGACGCCGGCCGCCCGGCGGGAGCGCGCTGCGGGGTTAAGGTGACGAGTCGCGCGATGTCGCCGGGGGGCCCGGACCTGGTGCCGACTCAGCGCCAGGATTCGTCGAAGAAGCCGGCGTCGACGATGCGGCCGGGCCAGCGGGTGCCGGCTGGCTCGCGGAGGTCGATCACGGCGTGGTCGGGCAGCTTCGGGATCTGCAGGGAGTTGGTGCCGTAGGCGTGCTCGCGGAAGTCGATGCCGCTGTTGAGCACGACGTAGCGCGCGGGGTTCAGCGGATTCGGGAAAATCAGGACCGGTGCGTGATGGGCGGCGTCGTGGGTCTTGCCGCGAAATTCCAACCCGCGCGCGTCCCAGCGGAGCGGCAAGCCGGTGAGAAGCCGTGCGATCACGCGGTTCGACGCGGGATCGCCCCAAAGGATCAGGTTGCGCGTGGCGATATCCTGCTCCGTGACCGCGGAATCGTCCTTCACCGGTACCTCGGCACGGAAGATGTCGCGCCACATCTTCGTGGCGTAGGCCAGTTCCGAGGAGGCCCACGCGCCCACGGCCGGATTCAGCGGCTGGCCGGTGGGACGAACGAAGAGAAACGGCGTCATGAACGCGTCGTTCACCGGTCCGCTCAGTCCGGGTGCCTTGCGCAGGCGCGCGGCCGGTGCGTCCACAAACCAGGCGTCGGCCTCCCGGTTCAGCACTACGTCGGCGGAGGCGGCGCGCGCCGGGAGCTCCAGCTTCTGGCCGTCGATGGTCACGCGTCGCGCCTCCGGCAGCAGCAGGCGAAGCGCGGTCACGTTCCGGGTCGTCACGGTCACCCCGCCGGCGTCATCGCGTACTCCGGTGAGGTCGGCGCGTTCCCAGTGGCGGCCGAGACCCTCGAAACGAAGCCAGGATTCACCGGGGTAACGGAGCGTGTGGGTCGTGAGGCGCACTTCGCGCGGGAGCGGATCGCGACCGCGGTCGAGCAATGACTCGAGGCGGGCGGTGAGCTCGCGGCGGGTGTCGGGGTGGTACTTGTGGCCGGTTTTAGGGCCGATGAGATGAGGGAGGGTCAACCCCTCCGCGGCGGCGGCCTCGACCATGAGATCGGCGGCGGCTTTTTGGGGATCGTCCGCGCCGCTGTAGGCGACGGTCGGGCAGTTGAACAAGTTGCGGGCGTAGTCGGTGGCGTTGTACCAGCCCCAGAGTTTCTGCTCCCACCAGGTGGGCGGCTCCTTGCCCGGGGCGAACGCCTTGGTGTAACGCGCGACCTCGACGAAGCCGGCGCCCGGGGCCGCGGCGGCCCAAAGCCCGGCGTGGTGCGTGGCGAGATGCCACGTGCTCGCGCCGCCCATGGAGAAACCGGCGACGAGGATGCGGTTTTCGTCGATCGCATAAGTGCCGCGCACCGCGGCCATCGCCTCGAACACATCGACCTCGCCGGCGAACTTCGTCGCGTTGCAGAAGCGGCCGTAGGGCACGAGCGTGACCAGCCCCGCGGGTGTGAGCTGCGGTGGGCCGGCCTCGCGCTCGGCGATGAAGGCGAGCTCCGTGCGTTTCTCACCGCGGCCCAGTAGCCACACCATGAGGCGGGTCGGGCGGTCGCGCTGTGTGCCCTCCGGCACCACGAGACCGTAGGGTTGGATCGAGCCGTCGAGCGCGGAGCGGTGGCCGCGCACGATGAGACCGGTGGCGTCGAGCCACGGCGCGCGGCCGGACCGCAGGTCGGCGACGCGGGCGCGGCCGGTGGCCAGCGCTTTCCGGGCGACGGCGATCTGCTTGGCGTCAAAAAATTCGTCGAAGCGCAGCGCCCAGTCCACGGCCTTGTGGAAAACCTCGGCGTCGGGCAGCAGCGCGGCGAGGCGTGGGTTGGACGTCGCGAGTTCGCGGGCGGCGGCGTCGAGCTCCGCGCGCAGGGCGGCGGCGCCCGCGGTGAGTTCGGTCCGCGCGGCGGCGGGGATGGCGATGCCCTCCGGGGGCAGTCGCTTGGCCGGCGGCGGAGGGGTTTGGCCGCCAAGGATCGATGTGAGCAGGGCGGCAAGGAAGCCGGCCGCGGCAAAGCGGGAGACGCGTTTCATCATGGTGGACGGATCAGCGGTTTGGGGTTGCCGCAAAGACGCTCCGGAGGGTCCGCCGGGTGCGGCTCACTTCCATTCCTCGTCAAAGAAACCGGCGTCGGCGATCTTGCCCGGCCAGCGCCAATCGGGCGGCGTGCGCAGGTCGACGATAGCCCAATCGGGCAGCTTGGGTGTCTGCAGGGCGTTGTTGCCGTAGCCCTCGGCGCGGAGGTCGCTGCCGCTGTTGATGACGACGTAGCGCTGAGGATTGAGGGGATTGGGAAACACCAGAATCGGCGCGTGCGTGGCGGCATCGTGCGTGCGGCCGCGGACGACGAGGGTCTTGGCGGTCCACGTGAGCGGCAGTCTGCCGATGATGCGGGCGAGGACGGCGTTCGAGGAAGGATCGCCCCAGAGGACGAGATTGCGGTTGGCGATGTCGTCCGGACTGATCTCGCGGTCGGACTTCACGGGCGCATCGCCGCGGAAAACCTCGCGCCACAGGCGGCGAGCCGCGGTGAGCTCGGATTCCACCCAGGTCCCGACCTCCGCGTTCAGCGGTTTGCCGGTGGGGCGGACAAAGACGAAGGGCTCCATGAACGCATCGTCGACCGGTCCCGTGAGCCCCGGGCGTTTGCGCAGGTTTTCGGAAGCGGGCTCCGGCGCGGGGAGCCAGCGGCCGCTCCGACGCTCGTAACGCGGGGCGCCCGCGAGTTCCTCTCCGTCGAGGCGCACGCGTGCCGGGTTCACGCCGGGAAAGGCGAGGGCGGTCACGTTCTTCGTCTCGGCGGTGACGAGGCCGCCGCCGTCGGTCAGCCGGGCGCGCACGTCGGCGCGTTCCCAGTGCCGGGCGAGGCCCTCGACGCGCACCCAGGCGGAGTCGGCGTAACGCAAAGTGTGCGTGGTGAAACGGATTTCTTCCGGCACGGCCGGGCGGCCGCGGGCGAGTTGTTCCTCGAGCAGGCGGATGAGCTCCAGGCGGGTGTCGGGGTGGTATTTGTGCGCGGTCTGCGGACCGATCAGATGGCGCAGCGGCAGGCCCTCGCGTCCGAGGTATTCCACCATGATGTCCGCGGCCTGCTTCTGTTTATCGATCTCCCCGCTGTACGCGACGGTGGGGACGTTGAAGAGATTGCCGGCGCAAACGGTGGCGTCGTAGAGCCGCCAGAGCGTCTGTTCCCACGCGGCACGCGGTTCCTTGCCCGGCGCGAGCGCCTGCGTGAACACGGCGGTCTCGGCGAAGCCGGCTCCCGGAAACGCGGCGGCCCAGAGGCCCGGGTGATGGGTCGCGAGATGCCACGTGCTCCCGCCGCCCATGGAGAAACCGGCGACCGCGATGCGGCGCGGATCGACGGCGTACTGGGTGCGCACCGCGGCGAGCGCCTCGAAGACATCGACCTCGCCGGCGAATTTGGTCGCGTTGCAG
>JAURJO010000417.1 GCA_030832235.1 Verrucomicrobiota bacterium | reverse complement strand
ATGACGCCATCGAGATTGGCGTGACGCTGCGCGAGCTCCGCCAAGCGCACGACGTCCTCCCGACGGCTCACGCCGCCGCTCGCGATCACGCCGAAACGCCCGGCGGCCAGCATCGCTTCCTGCGCCGGGAAATTGGGGCCGGTCAGCATTCCGTCGGTACCGATGTCGGTGTGAATCAGCGTGCGCACCCCGAGCGCGTCCATGCGCCGCGCGAGGTCCAATGCACCGAGGTTGGAGGTGTCGACCCAGCCCTTGACCGCGACCTTGCCGTCCTTGGCGTCGATGCCGACGGCGATCGCCGCGCCGAAAGACTGAACCAGTTCGCCGACGAACGCCTCGCTCTCGGCCGCCCGCGTGCCGATGACCACGCGGCTGACACCGAAGCCCAACGCACGCTCCACGGATGCGCGCGTGCGCAGCCCCCCGCCGAGCTGGACCTTCATCCCGAGTGCAACGATCGCCTGCACCGCCGCGAGGTTCTGCGGCTCGCCGGCAAAGGCACCATCCAGGTCGACGACATGCACCCACGCGCTACCCGCCGCGCGAAACTCCGCAGCGACCGCGGCCGGATTCTCCCCGTAAACGGTTTCCTGGTCGGCGCGGCCCTGCAGCAAACGCACACAGCGTCCGCCCTTGATGTCGATGGCCGGATAAATGGTCATGGAGGAGCAGGCAGTCAGAAAGCGGTCGCCGGAGCGTCAATGCCCGATTCGGACCAAAGGACCAAGGGACTAAGGGACGAGGGACCGAGGAAGCCCATAGTGGCTGCGAGAAACCGGATGCAGGAAGAAGCGCCTTAGGCCGTCGCGTAATCTTCATGGTCCGAGGCAAACGGCCTCGGCTACATCGTACGCTTTCCGGACCGGGTATGCCTCAGAAACTCTAATGAGAAGTTTGCCCTGTAGCCGGGGTCGCCGGACCTCGGCTTAAGGGGATTGTGCCGCGGCAAGCGTCTGGATCGTCCGCGTTTTCCGTGCCTTCCGTGGGCAAACTCCCTTCAGAAACTTCACCATACCAGACCTCGATCCCTTTCGTGCCTTTGGTGTGATTCGTGGTGGCCTCGGATTTTGCGGGTTCTTCCGGCTCCGCTTGCCGTGATCCACGGTTCCCTCTCACTCCCCCTACACAACTTCCCGACCATGCCCGCCTACAAAGTCCCCGCTTTCCTCGCCGAACTGCTCCACGCCCGTTCGCCTTCCGGCTACGAGGCCGAGGCCCAGGCCGTGTTTGACCGTCACGTGAAGCCCGCAGCCGACGCGTACGCGAACGACGCTCTCGGCAACCGCATCGCCACCCTCAACCCCAAGGGCGATCCGGTGCTCATGCTCGCCGGCCACATGGATGAGCTCGGGCTGATCATCACCTACGTCAACAACCACGGCTATCTCTACTTCGACACGATCGGAGGGCACGACCTCAGCGTCATTTCCGGCCGACGCGTCATCATCCAGACCGCCGCCGGCCCCGTTAAGGGTGTGACGGGCAAGCGCGCCATCCACCTGATGGACGAGGAGGACCGCAAGAAGGTGCCGAAGAAGCACGAGATCTGGATCGACATCGGGGCGCGCGACAAGGCCGACGCCCTTTCGCGGGTCACCATCGGCGATGTCGCGACCTACGACCACGAGTTGGAGTTGATCAACGGCAGCATCGGCACCGCGCGCGCCTTCGACAACAAGGTCGGCGCGTATGTGGTGGGCGAGACCCTCGTGCGCCTCGCCCGCGAGAGGAAGAAACTAGCCGCGAAGGTGGTCAGCGTCGCCACCACCCAGGAGGAGATCGGCGTGCGCGGGGCCACCACCTCGGCCTACCTGGTGAACCCCCACATTGCCGTGGCCGTGGACGTAGGGCACGCGACCGACCATCCCGACTGCGACAACCGCAAGTTCGGCGAGACGAAGCTTGGGGGCGGCCCGATCATCTGCCGCGGCGCCAACATCAATCCGAAGGTCCACGCCCGGCTCATGGCCGCGGCGAAGAAGCTAGGTATCCCCTTCCAGACCGAGGCCGATCCGCGGCCGACAGGGACCGACGCCCGCGCGATCCAAATGGGCCGCGGCGGCGTGGCGACAGGGCTGGTGAGCATTCCTCTGCGCTACATGCACACCCCCAGCGAAGTGGTCGACCTCGAGGACGTGGAGCGCTGCGTCCAACTGCTCGTCGAGTTCGCGAAGGGCTTGGAAAAAGGCGACTACGCGCATTGGTGAGCGGGGTGATGCCCCACGGGGTCGAGGTTGAGGGTCCGCCCACAAGTGGGCGCGGCTGTCGGCATGACAAGCGGCGATCCCGAGGCCTCTACCGACGTCCTTGAAACACACTCTCCCGCCGGCGAACTGCTACGGGAAATCCTCAGGCCGCGTCCTGCGTGGGCTCGGGAGCCTTGGCGGCGGAGCGAAGCGCGGGCTTGCGACGGCCGGCGACGACCGCGGCGTCGATCACGACCTCGCTGACGTCATCGCGCTGCGGCAGCTCGTACATGACCTCGAGCATGAGATTTTCCATGATGGCTCGCAGCGCCCGCGCGCCGGTCTTCAGTTCAATCGCTTTGTGGGCGACGGCCTTGACCGCGTCGGGCGTGAACTTCAACCGGACCCCGTCCATGGCGAAAAGCTTGGAGTACTGCTTCACGATCGCGTTGCGCGTACGGAGCAGGATCTTCTCAAGGTCTGCCACCTGCAGCTGATCGAGCACCGAAACCACCGGCAGCCGGCCGATGAACTCGGGAATCATGCCGAAACGGATGAGATCCTCGGGGGCGAGAGACTTCATCATCTGCTCAGGCGCGAGGGTTGACTCCTGCTGAGCGTGGATCGACGCGAATCCGAGGCTGCGCGTGCCGAGCCGGCGTTGGACGATGCCGTCGAGCCCCACGAAAGCCCCGCCACAGATGAAGAGGATGTTCGACGTGTTGATCTGCACGTATTCCTGATTCGGGTGCTTGCGGCCGCCCTGCGGGGGGACGTTGCAAACGGTGCCTTCGAGGATCTTGAGAAGCGCTTGTTGGACGCCCTCGCCGGAGACATCCCGCGTGATAGAGACATTCTCCGTCT
>JAURJO010000416.1 GCA_030832235.1 Verrucomicrobiota bacterium | reverse complement strand
GCGGAGTTCGCGGTGGGGAGCGGCGAGGGTGGCGATGAGTTCGGTGGAGGAAAGGCGGCGGAGATCGCGGATCGGCGGCAGCTTCCGGTCGGCGGGCACGATGCGGAAAATGCGTCCGTGGGTTTTGTCCCAGGTGTCGGCGGGGTTGAGGTGGCTCAGGCGCAGATCGGTCCAGTCGGCGATGTAAATGGCCCCGTCGGGGCCCTGCTCGATGTCAACCGGGCGGAAGCCCTTGTCTTCGGTCGTGATGAGCGCGTCGCGGTCGACGGTGCGGAAGCTCGAGGTGTCGGGAATGAGTTGGCTGGCCTGGACGCGGTTGGTGAGCGCCATGCCCACGACCACCTGGCCATTGAGCGCCGGGAGCGTGTCGGCCTCGTAGACGATGAACGTCTGCGGGAAACGCTGGGAGTAGCCCTCGTGCCGCATGTGCTCGAAGAATCCGAAGATGAACGGGTTCATGGCGGGCCCGTGCTTGGTCCAGCCCTTCACGTAGGTGGCGCCCTGCGCGTAGTGCAGCCCGCGGGTTGCGCCGGTGTTGGTTCCGGAGAAGGCGCGGCCGAACCGGTCGAACTCGAAGCTGAAGGTGTTGCCGCCACCTTCAGCGAAGACCTCGAAGACCTTGGTTCCCGGATGATAGCGCCAGATGCCCTGCCCGAGCAGCGTGATGCCTTGGATCTCGAGGTTCGTGGTGCTGCCCGTGGCGCCGTAGATCCAGCCGTCCGGACCCCAATGCAGGTTGGTCGCTAGGGAGTGCGTGTCTTCCAATCCGAAACCCGCGAGGTGCACCTCGGGATTTCCGTCGGGAAGGTCATCGCCGTTGCGGTCGGGGTAAAACAGGAGGTACGGCGACATCAGCACCCACACGCCGCCGTCCCCGGGCAGCACGCTGGTGGCGAGGTTGAGGCCCTCGAGGAAAACCTTGCGGGTCTCGAACTTCCCGTCGCCGTCGCGATCCTCGAGGATCGTGATGCGGTCCGCTCCACGGGTGTGGCGGGGCGGCGGCGGTGGCGTGCGGTTGAACTCGGCGCGGATGTACTGGTCGTAGGAGGTGACGGTGAGGCCGGCGGGAAACGGGTACTGCAGGTACTCCACGACCCAGAGGCGCCCGCGTTCGTCGAACCGCAGGTCGATCGGCTGCCGGATTTCGGGTTCGCTGGCGACAAGCTCGGCGGCGTAGCCGGCGGGCAGCTTCATCGCGCGCACGGCTTCATCGGGCGGAAGGATCCGCGCCTGGCCGGTGAGGTCCTGGCCGCCCGGCTTGAAGTTTCGGACGAACTCAGCGACCTCAGGTGTGAAGCGCGGGATCTCGGCGGCGAAGGCCGGCGAAGGAAAGAACAGCAGCGGTAATAAAAGGAGGTCGAGGCGGGGTTGCATGCTCAGAGGACGTTCAGTTTGGCTGTCCAGTTCCGCGGCCGAAGGGGGGAGTCGCTGGGAGAACCAAAATCATGGGGCCGCGGCGCGTCACAGGCGGCCGTTGAGACCGAACATGAACTGCGGTCGCATGAGGTGGGTGGTCTGGGGGCGGCCGTACCCGAACTGCGTCTCGCGGTCGGGCTGCATGAGGACGTTGTTCACGTCGAGGTAGAGGCTGTAGGAACGGCTCAGATTGTAGAGGGTTTTGAGATCAAGCACGGGTCGGCGTGCGAAATAGACGGCACGGGACTCGTTGGCGTTGAACGTCGACAGATAACGGTGGCGGTAGCTGAAGCTGGCGCGGAGATTGAGCTTCGAGCGGATGTAGGAAACGCCGGTGTTGGCGATGAAGGGATTGAAGCCCGCGATGCGCGGGTTGGGCGCGAGGGCGATGGCCGTGCCGGCGCCGTAATTGCCGCGCGCGTTCATCCACGTTGCGTTGGCGAAGGCGCCGAGGCCTTTCCAGATGCCGGGGAGAAAGGTGAACTGCTGGTTGTAACCCAGCTCGAGGCCGCGGACGCGCGCGAAGCCGCCGTTGTACTGGGTGGTGAGCGCGTAGCCGGCGTAGTCGCCGTTGAACCCGTTGTCGGTTCCCGTCGGGATCGTCGCGCCGCCCGAGGTGTAGATGAACTTGCGGATCTGCTTCTCGAAGACGCCGAACGTGAACATGCCGGCGGGCTCGAAGTAGAGCTCACCCGTGACGTCGAAGTTCTTCGCCCATTGCGGGAGGAGCGAGGGGTTGCTGGTGGAGACGGTCTGGTTGTCGTAGTTGACGGTCGTGCGCGGGATCAGCTGGCCGATGCCGGGGCGTCCGATGTTCTCGGTGTAGCCGGCGCGCGCCAGCAGGTTGGGCGTGAAGCGGTACTTCAGGTGCACGCCGGGGAAGACGCTGCGGTAGTCGCCTGTGCGCGTCTGCCGCCGGCCGAACTCCTCACGCGTGCGGCGGATCGTCTCGGCGTCGGTGAGCGGCGCGGTACCCCAGGCGGCGCGGCGGGCCTTCTCCTCGGGGGTGACCACCTGCAGCGCGCCCGTGCCCTTGGTCGCGGTGTCCTCGATGCGCACACCGGTGAGGACATTGAGCCGGCCGAATTGCGCGGCGCCCATCACATACGCGGCGCGGATCTCCTCGGTGAACTGCTGGTTGTTGATCAGCTCCGCCTGGAGGTTGGCGGCGAGCTGCGGGCGCCACCAATCGGGATGCGCGGCGATGTCGCCGGCGACGTCGTCAATGCGGCCGACCGCCTGGAAGGCGGGGAACGGGGGCGTGGCGTACTTGCCGAGCTTGGTGTTCGGGTAGGTACGGTTCATCAGCCCGAATTGAGCAAGATTGTCGTCGTTGCGTCCGCCGGCGGAGGCGTTGGGCCCCATCACGCCATCGGGGCCCACGTAGACGGTGTTGAAGGGCGTGTTGTCGAGGTAGCGGCTCTGGCGGCGGTAGCGGAGGCCGGCCTTCAGGTAGGCGCCGAGCGGAGAGGTAAACGACTGCTTCGCGTTCAGCGATGCGCCGAGGTAGTTGTCCCAACCCACCGAGCGCGCGCTCGAGTAAAGGTTGTCGGTGTAGCTCGCGGGATTGAGCCAGTCGGGGCCGGCGGTCTGGGTGATGCGCGGGAAAAGCGCGTCGTCGCGCTGGATCGTCCAACCCGCTCCACGCAGGGTGTACGTGAAGGTGTTGTTACCAGGGTAGAGCGCCTTGGATTGGGAGGTGTAGGCGTCGTAGTCGAGCGCGAGGCTCCGGTAACGGTGCACGCCGCCGAGCGTGAAGGTCTTGGTGTCGCCGAGCTTGTAGAGGGCCTGTGAGTTGATCGCGACCGTGCTGGCGGTGACGGCGCGCACGCGGGTTTCGGTATCGGAATAACCGGGAAGGATGCCGTTGGTCCCGGTGGGGTTGCCCGTGGCGTCGAGGGTGGCAACGGCCTGGTTGGTCTGCCACGTCACCTGGTTGTGGTCCGAGTGCTCGATGTGCTTGTTGAGCTGGTAATTCGCGAAGAAGCGCACCTGGTCGCTCCACTTGTAATCGAGCCGCAGGCCGGCGCCGGAGCGGGTGCGCACGTTGCGGAAATCCTGCAGCGAGAGGGAATACTGGTACGCGGGTCCGGTGCGGTCGGCCGGTAATTGCTCGAAGGCCTGCGTCGACATGTCGATGATCGAGCCGTGCGGGCGGTAGGCGAGGTTCAGGTTCACGCCGAGTTTGCCGAAGAACACCTCCGAGTAGGAGAGCGAGGCGTTGGGCCGCGAGGGATCGCGCGGATCGGTGGCGCGCCAAATCGCGCCGATCGACCCGCGGATGCGGCGCTCGGGGGAAGAGTCGAAGGCGCTCTTAGAAATGAGGTTCACTGCGCCGCCGATGGAGTCGCCGTCCATGTCGGGCGTCGGCGACTTCGTCACCTCGATGCGCTCGATCGAGTCGGAGCCGACCGTTTGGAACTGGAACTCGCGCGTCGCGCCGGCTGATCCGGCGTCGGCCAGCCGGTTGCCGTCCTGCGTGATGGAGCTGAGGTTCTGGTGCAGCCCTCGGATGCGCAGGTAGCGCATGTCGCCGCCCACCGACTCGCCCTCCACTCCGGGAAGACGCGCGGCGAGATCCGCGGGGTTACCGGCGAGACCGCCGAAGGCATCGGCCGACACGATGCTCTTCACGCCGTCGGAAAGGCGCTGGAGGGTGATCGCCTTGGCGTTGCCCTCGCGTTCGCTGCCGACGACGAATGCGCTCAGGCGGTAAATGTCCGCGGTGAGGCTGATGTCCTTGCGGGCGCGTCCGGCGGCCGAGACCTCCGCGGCAACTTCGGTGGGCGCGAGGCCGGTGTAGGTCGCCACGAGAACAACGGAACCCGCCGGCAGATCCTCAAACGTGTAGAAACCGAGGCTATCGGTCAGTGTCTCACGGTTGCCCGCTTTGAGCACAACCCGCGCGCCCTCGAGGGTGGCGCCGGTGGCGGCGTTGGTGACGAGCCCCGTGAGGGAGCCGGCGAAAGCGGCAGAGGCGGCGAATCCGCCGAACGCGCCGGAAATCACGAAAGCGCCGATCAAGGCACGAAATAAGGAACGGGAGTTCATTAGGGTAGGGGTAAGCGCCGAACAAGGAATCGGTCGATTAGCAGGTTAAAACTGACCCGCGCCCGTGACCGGCCAAGCCGGAAGTGAACCGCCGAAATGCAGGCGCGAAACGATTCAGAGGTGATAACCATGAAACATTCCAAAGGCGCGAAAGTCGCGCGTGGTCGCAGCAGATGATCGCCACCTGCCACGTTGCTCCCGGCTTTGCGGTTCGCGCTCCCCTTCGTGGCCATCCGGATAATGGGCCACCAAAAAACGCAACAGGCGCATCCAGGGCTGCGCCCCCGCGCGGCTTCGTCTTACAGCAGATTCAGCTGCGAGTCGTCCGTCGGCGTGACGTGGATCTTTTTCCGCGGTCGCGCCTGCGGCGCGGGTACCGACACCGTCGTGTCATCGCTTTCCAGTCGCGCGAGCAGCGTCTTGGCGCGGTCGATCACGGTGAGCGGCAGGCCCGCGAGTCGGGCGACCTGGATGCCGTAGCTGCGGTCGGCCGCGCCGGGCACGACGCGCCGCACGAAGACGATCTCGTCGTTCCACTCCTTCACGGCGACGGAAAAGTTCCGCAGGCGCGGCAGGTGCCGTTCGAGCTGGGTTAGCTCCTGGTAATGCGTGGCGAAAAGTGTGCGCGGCCCGCGCTCGGCGTCGCGGTGCAGGTGCTCGACCACGGCCCACGCGATCGCGAGGCCGTCGTACGTCGATGTGCCGCGGCCGATCTCGTCAAGGATGAGGAGGGAGCGCGCGGTGGCGTTGTTCAGGATGTTGGCGGTCTCGTTCATCTCGACCATGAACGTCGAGTTGCCGCGGGCCAGATCGTCGCTCGCGCCGACGCGGGAGAAGATGCGGTCGACCAGCCCTACGCGGCAGGATTTGGCCGGCACCCAGCTGCCGACTTGCGCCATCAAGGTGATGAGCGCCACCTGGCGGATGTAGGTCGACTTGCCGGCCATGTTCGGGCCGGTGATCAACATCAGCTGCGCCTCGTCGCATGCCAGCGCGGTGTCGTTGGGCACGAAGCCGCCCGTCGAGCCACGTGACGTCGGGGCGTCGGGCGAGCGCAGGACCTGCTCGACCACGGGGTGGCGGCCCTCGGTAATCTCGAGAGTTTCGCCCTCGTCGAGTTCCGGCCGCACGTAACCCCACTCGCGCGCCAACAGAGCCCAGCCGGCCAGCACGTCGAGTTCGGCGAGCGCCTCGGCGGTGGCGGTGAGCGCGGCGGCCTCCGCCACGACCGCCGCGACGAGTCCGTTGAAAAGTTCCAGCTCGCGCGCCTGCGCGTTTTCCTCGGCGTGGAAGATCTCCTTCTCCTTCTGACGCAGCGCTTCGGTGACATAGCGTTCACCGCCCACCGTGGTCTGGCGCCGGATGTAGTCGGCCGGAACGAGGTGCAGGTTGGCCTTCGTGACCTCGATGTAATACCCGAAATTACCCGTGTAACGGACCTTCAGGCTACGGATCCCGGTGCGCTCCTGTTCAGCACGCTCGAGGTCCGAAAGCCACGTTTTGTTGCCCGAGGTGAGCGCGCGCAGTCGGTCGAGTTCGGCGTCGTGCCCGGCGCGGATGTATCCGCCGTCGGCCAGGTCGTTGGGCAACTCGTCGGCCAGGGCGCGCCCCAGCAGGTCGCGCAGGGCCGGCAGTTCGTGCAGTCGCGCGGCGATTCCGGGAAGGTTGCCAGCCCGGTCGCCGCCAGCGCACGCCGCCGCCACCGCCGGGATTCGCGCCAGCGTATCGCGCACGCCGCCGAGCTCGCGCGGGTTGCGGAGCCGGTTCTGGAGTCGGCCGAGAATGCGCGGGATGTCGCGCACGTTGCCGAGCAGTTCGTGGATCTCCGCAAGGCGCGTCGGCTGCGCGGCGAGTTCGCCGACGAGAGTCTGGCGGCGGTGCAGTTCCGTGAGGTCGAGCGTCGGGGAGGCGAGCCAGCGTTCCAGCAGCCGCGCGCCCGCGGCGGTGGCCGTGCGGTTCATCGCCTGCAACAGCGAGCCGTCGCGTCCGCCGCGCGCGGACGTGAAGATCTCGAGGTTGCGCAAGGTGGAGGGATCGAGGAGCAGCGTGCGGGAGCTCCGGTATTCCTGCAGGCCGCGGAGATTCTCGGGTTTCGCGCACAGGTTTTCCGTCGCGTAATGCACGAGGGCCCCTGCCGGTCCGAGGCCCGGATGGTCGTGGGCGAGGCCGAAGCCCTGAAGGTTCAGCACGCCGATCGTGTCCATCACCGTGCGGGCGCCGCCCGAGGTCTCGAAATGGTAGCCAGGGAGCTCGGAAACGAGCCGATCCGACGCGAACCCGTGCAGCGCGCGCAACGCGGTCTCCTCGTGCGGCGCCGCTTCCCAGCGTTCCCGTTCCCCCTCGATCAGCAGGAGCTCGGCCGGATTCAACGCGGTGAGCACCGGCAGCAGATTCGCAACCTGCGGATCGGAGGCCACGCGGAATTCCCCGGTGGAGAGATCCAGCCACGCGGCGTGCAGTCCGGCGCGGTCGAGCGCGAGCGCCGCGAGATAATGGTTGCGGGCGGCGTCGAGCTGGTTGGCCGCGAGCGTCGTGCCCGGGGAAAGGATCCGCGTGAGCTGGCGGCGGACGAGCTTCCCCGCCTTGGCCGGCTCGGCCTGGTCGCAGATCGCGACCTTTTTTCCCGCCGCGAGCAGCTTGCCGACGTAGCCGTCGAGCGCGTGTGCCGGCAGGCCCGCCATGGGATGGTCCATGCGGCGCGTCAGCGTGAGGCCGAGGAGCTTGGACGCGGTCACCGCGTCCTCGAAGAAGAGCTCGAAGAAGTCGCCCAGCCGGAACAGCAGGAGCGTGTCGCGCGGGAGGCCGCGTTTCACCTCGAAGTACTGCTGCATCATGGGCGTCTGCTTGGCGGCGGACATGGTCGCCGATGCGAGCGTCGCGTCCGCGGCAAGGCAAGCGCGGGTGCGATCAGCACCCGTCTGGCGCCATATTTCTCAACTTCCGATCTCCCGGGCGTGGCTTGTCCGCGACTGAAGCGACTTGCGGGCCAAACCGCGCCGGATCTCCTCCTTCCACGGAGGCTGCCGTGCAGAAGCGGCGGGGCGGGAAGCGAGGCCAGCGAAGGGAATCGGCGCGGGGCTCAACCGGGTGGCCCGTCCGGTTTCCTACCCGGACGGCGGCAGAGGCTTGGTCAGCAAAGGCGAGCTGAGGCCGGGCAGACGTTCGGAGAATTCCTCGCGCTCACCGGCCTGGCGCAGGGCGCGCTGGACCATGCCGAGACGGGCATCGAGGTTGTCGACCATCGAGACGAAGACGGCTTCGGGCGTGGCGGCGTAAACGGCCGCACCCCACTCGGGTTCGCCTTGATGGGAAAGGATGATGTGTTCGAGCCGCTCGAGGCGCTCCGCTTCGAGACGAGCCTTCATGCCGTGCTTGCGCGTGAGTTGGTAGCCGAGGACGACATGACCCTGCAGAATGCCCTTGCGGCTGCGCCGGGTGGCGAGCGTTCCCTCGTACTCAATGCACTTACCGGTGTCGTGCAGCAGGATGCCGGCGAGCGCCAGGTCGGCATCGACCTGAGGATAGTGCGGCAGCAGGGCGCGGGCGGCGCGGGCCATGTGCAGCGTGTGCTCGAGCAGGCCGTGGCGGTAGGCGTGGTGCATCGCCACCGCCGCCGGCACCCAGCGGAACACCGCGCCGACCTCCTCGAAGACCCCACGCACGGTGAGCCGCAACTCGTCGTGGCGGATCGCGTCGATGCAGTCGTTGAACTCCTTCCACATCGCCTCGGCGTCCTCGGGCGCTGTCTCCACCAGCGATTCCAGCACCCCGGGTGCCGCGAGGGCCTCGTCGTCGAGCGGCGTGGCGCGCTGGAGTCTCGGGGAGAAACGCCCCTGGTAAAACTCCACCTTCCCCTCGATGCGGACGACCGCGCCCTCGCCGGCGGCGCGCAGGGTTTCCGAAACCGGACTGTCGCCGAATACCGTGCAACTGAACACGCCGCCGCGGTCTCCGAGGTCGACGCTATGGTACGTGTTGCCGTTGCTGGCGGTCTTGGCCTGCAACTTTCGGACCACCAGCACCGCGATGAAGGCACGACCGTTGTCGGCGGCCTCGAGGGCCTTCAGATCACGGACGGTGAAAACGGGTATTTCCTCGGGCATGGCGGGTCAGGTCGCGGCGGGTTCGGCGTGCGCCTTCACGAGTTTCGTGAAGGCGCGGAAGAAGGGGTGCCGGGCGGAGCCCAGCAGGGAGTAGAACACGGTTTCGGACGGCATCACGTGCACGCCGGCGGCTCGCAACGCGCTGAGGCAAACGTCCGCGTCGTCGTCGCGGCGGGAACCGATCGCGTCGCTGAGCAGGGTGACCTCGATCCCGCCCCGTCGCGCGTCGAGGGCGGTTTGATGGATGCAGATCGGGGTCTCAATGCCGCACAGCAGCAGGTGGTCGATGCCACGTTCCTCGAGGAGCGCCGCCCGGATGGCGTCGTCGGCGAGGGCGGAGAAGGTCTCCTTGGCGTACACGGGCGCGTCCGGAGCGAGGGAAAGGAGTGAAGGCGCGGTGGGGCCGAGCTTGGCCGGCACTTGTTCGGTGAAGGCGACCGGCAGCCCGAGACCGCGCGCCGCCGCGACCGCGAACGCCGCGCGGCGCAGCGTTCGTGTCCCGCCGGGTATTGCGTCGAGGAACGCCGGCTGGAGATCGACGACGAGCAGGAGGGAGGTGGCGGCGGTTTCGGACAAAGGGTGGAATTTTCCGCGACAGTGGGTCGGCGTGCGGGAGCGGGGAAGCGTTTTTTCACCCCGGAATCCGGGTCGTTTGAAAGTGCTGGCATCCGCCTTTCCCGGCGGTAACGACATCCGGATGGATTTGCAGCTGCAGCCCCTCGCGACCCAGTGCGCCGTGTCCGGAGAAACGTTCACCGAGGGAGCGCGCGTCGCCAGCCATCTCGTGCGAATGGGCGCGGCGCTCGAGATCATGCGCTTCGATGTGCTTGAGGCCCACGTCGCTGAATTCCGACCCGAAGGCTTCGTCGCCTGCCGCTGGGTGCAACCGTTCAAACCGCGGCGTGCGGGGGAACATCCCGATCGCGCGCTGAAGCTCACCGCGGAAAACCTGTTCGTCACGCTTGCCGACCCCACGACGGAGCCGACCCCCGAGAACATCCGCCTGCTGCAGTTCCTCGCCCTCATGCTGGAGCGGAAGAAGATCCTCCGGCCGCGCGGTGCGAGCACGGACGGCCTGCGGCAGCGTTACGAGCACGCGAAGTCGAAGGCGATCTTCGAGGTGCCGTCGGGCGAGCTCACGGCGGAGTTCTTTGTGGCGGTGCAGGAACAACTCAGCGTGCTGGTCGGCGCACCCAAGGCTGCTGCTACTCCGGCCGTCACGGCGGGTTCGCCGGTTGAGTCGCCCGCTCCTTCCACCACGCCCGATGCGCCGGCCCCGGTGTAAAATCAGATCCGCACCGGCAGACCGCGGGCCGCGAGATGGGTTTTCACCTGAGGAATCGTGAGCGTGCCGAAGTGAAACAGGCTGGCCGCGAGGGCGGCACTGGCGTGGCCGTGCTCAAGAACGTCGGCGAAGTGATCGAGGGTGCCGGCGCCGCCGCTGGCGATGACGGGCACGCCCACGGCGTCGCTCACCGCCCGGGTTAGTTCGCAATCATAGCCGGCCTTCGTGCCGTCGGCGTCCATGCTGGTGAGCAGGATCTCCCCGGCGCCGAGTTCGGCGGCTTCGGTGGCCCAGCGCACCGCGTCGAGCGCGGTGGGGTTGCGTCCGCCGTGCGTGTACACCCGCCAGCCGCCGGTCGGCTCGCGCTTGGCGTCGATCGCGACGACGATGCATTGCGCACCGAACCGATCCGACGCGGCGCGCACGAGCGAGGGCTCCTTGATCGCGGCGGTGTTGAGCGAAACCTTGTCGGCTCCGCTGCGCAGCATGGCCTCGATGTCGGCTACGGTGCGGAGTCCGCCGCCGACGGTCAGCGGCATGAAGCATTGCTCCGCGGTGGCGGCGACGACGTCGCGCATGATGCCGCGGTTGTCCGATGATGCGGTGATATCGAGGAACACCAGCTCATCAGCCCCCTGGGCGTCGTAGGCGCGGGCGCATTGCACCGGATCGCCGGCGTCGCGCAATTCCTGGAACTTCACGCCCTTGACGACGCGCCCGGCGTTGACGTCGAGGCAGGGAATGATCCGGCGCGAAAGCATGAAGGGCGGGAGGCCGGTCGCGCGGGCGGGACCGGCCGGCCGGGCGGCGTCACCCGATGCGGGCGACGTCGGGCTCGAAGTTGACGGCGAGGCGGTAGACCTGGCCCGGGCGCATGATCAGCTGGTGATCGCGCGCCAGGGTCTGCACGTAGTGGATCTTGCCGTAGTTGGTGCGGTAGGCCGGATCGGCGCTGACCACCTCGGTTTCGCGCCAAGTCGCCTGGAAGTCGTCCTTGGCCACGCTGCAACGTAATCCCTGCGCGCCAAGAGTGGGGGCGCCGGTGGCGTTGTATTTCCCGTGCGGGGCGGCGATGACGAGGCAGTACCGGAACTTGTCGAGGGTGACCTGCTGCTTGACGGTGTAAGCGAACTCGCAGCCGATCTTCGAGCCGGCGAACGTCCACTGCACCTTCACGCTGCCGAGGCCTTTGGCGAACTCCTCCTTGGTGGTGATGAGCTCGGGTTGGTCGTAGCGGAAGTAGAAGCTGTTGCGGAGGCCGAGGCCGGTGACGCAGTTCTTGCCGTAGAAGGCAGGAATGGTGACGTCTTTGCCGAAGGTGAGTTCGGGCACCATGATGGGTGCGTAGACGTTGTTGGGCCAATCGAAGACGCCGGGGCAATGCGGGAACGGCAGCGTGTCGGCGGAGAGGTGACCGCCAGAGCTCACGAGCGGAATCTGCATTTGGAGGCCGCTCTCGACATCGCGATAAAGGAAGAGGCCTTGTTCCTTGCGGTTGCTCTTGTCGAAAATGACGTAGCGTCCGTTGGTGCGCGCGGGTTCGACCTTCGGTCCCCCGGAGGGCATCTGGACGGTCTTGGCGAGACGTGACCATTGGCACAGGTAGCGCGCGGCGTCGAAGTTGGCCATGCGCGTGGTGTGCGCGTCGTAGGCGGTGCGTTCGGCGTCGCGGAGGTCGAGGAAACCGTGATCTTGATCCAGATAAGTCTGGTAGAAGAACATGAACAAACGACGCAGAATGTCGTAGTATTTGACCTTTTGGTCGTCGGCGATCCAACCATCGCGCAGGCCTTGGAGGATGAGGCTGATGCAGTGCATCTGGCCGTAGGCGCCAGCGGCGCGGCCGAAGGCCCAGCCGAGCCCGTCGTTGCGGACGAGGTCGGGCATCATCTTGATGTATTTCTCCGCATATGTGCGGAGGGTGGGGAGCTTGCGGTCGCGCACGCCGCTGTTGGCGTGGAGCTGGAGCGAGGAGCGGATGAAGACGAAGCTCATCACGCCGTAGAGATTGAAGTTGCCGCCGAGGCCGGTAGCCGTGGCGTCGTCGAAGAAGCCGGCCGTG
>JAURJO010000052.1 GCA_030832235.1 Verrucomicrobiota bacterium | reverse complement strand
GACGCCTCGAGCAGCGTGTAATTGAGCGAAGCCCCGAGGCCCTTGAGCAGACCGGGCAGGAAGGTGAACTGCTGCTGGTAGGCGAACTCCCAGCCGTTGACCGTGGCGGTGCCGGCGTTCGAGGAGGAGAGCAGCGTGAAGCCCGAATATTCGCCGTTGAAGCCGTTGTCGTTGCCGGAAGGAACCGTGCCGACGTTGGTGCCGGTGATGATGTAGTCGCGGATGCTCTTGCGAAACCATGAGACGGAGAGGCTACCCACGGGCTGGAAGTAATACTCCAGCGAGGCGTCCCAGTTGACCGCGGACTGCGGCAGGAGCGACGGGTTGCTCACGGTGAGCGTCTGGTTGGTCTCGTTCGCGGTCTCGTTGGGCATCGCGTTGTTGAGCGCGGGCCGGCCGAAGCTCGTGGACCAGCTGAGGCGCGCCTTGACGTTGGCGGTGACGTCGTGGGCGACGTGCACGCTCGGGAAGGATTTCGTGTAGTCGCCACGCAGCTTGCGGAGGGTGCCGGCGTAGTCGCGGTTGGCGGAGCCCTCGGGGTCGGCGGTCTGCTGGGCGGCGGTGCTGCCGGAGCGCGCGCGGACGTAGCCCCAGCTCTCGGTCTCGGTGCGCTCGGTGCGGACGCCGCCGAGCAGCGAAGTGCGGCCGAAACGGGCCTGCGCCATGCCGTAGCCGGCGGTGACCCACTCGGTGACCCCGCGGTTGCCGGTGTAGTTGTTCTGGTAGAAATAATACTGGTCCTCCCGCCAGAGCGCCGGCGTGAGCGGCTGGCGATCGCTGAAGAACTGGAGGTTTTCCCAGTACGGCATGCGGCGTCCGGTCTTGATGTAGTCGAACGAGATGATCGACGGATCGGAAGGGAGCGCGGCGGTGCCGGCGTAATTCCAGCGGCGCGACACGCTCTGGTTGTCGGCGTACTGCGAACGCCAGCTGGCACCGGACTTGAGCGAGAACGGGAACGAAGTCGGCAACTCGTAGCGGGCGTTACCGCGGAGCTCGCGGCGCATGTTGTTATTCTGAAGGTTGGTGTTGGTGTACTGCGTCGGGCGGTAGTTCGACGGATCAGTGAAATCCGGGCCGCCGTTGCGCAGGAAACGCGGGAAGAGATCGGACTCGGTGCGGTCGAGGATCCAGCCGGCGCCGGTCAGACGGTTGATGAGGACCCCGCCGCGGCCGCCACTGCCGCCGTTGATGTTGGTCTGGGTGTAGACCGCGTTGTAATCGAGCTGAAGCCGGCCGAAGACCTGCTCGGCGCCGAGATCGAGGCGGCGCATGCGGTTGTAGAAATTCCCGGGGCCGGTGGTCTGCTGCTCGATGATCGCGGCGGCGACGGGGCGGACGGTCGTGATCAGGTCGGTGTAGCCGGGCACGACGCCGGTGGTCGTGGCGTTGGGCACGGTGGTCTGCGAACCGGTGTAGGCGCGGGTCTGGTACTGGCGGCGGAACGTCTCGTTGGCGTTGTTGAGGACCGTGTTGATCGAAAGCTTGGTGTTGGTGGAGAGGCGGTAGTCGGCCTTGAGGTTCAGGCTGAGCTGCTTGCGATTGTTGTAATTGTCCCAAGTGCGGTAGTCCCAGACGTAGGCGGGGCGGTTCACGGTGTTCTCGAAGTCGCGCACGGTCTGGTAACCGCCGACGGCATTCTCGCTGTAGAACAGATTCGTCGAGACGCCGAGGTTGCGGTCTCCGCCGAGCACGCCGAAAACCTCCTGCCACTGGACGTTGAACATCGGGTGCGAACGGTGGGCCTCGCGGAGCGGGATGTGCTCCAGGAACGGCGGCGCCCAGCGGACGCCCGCGCTGTATGAAATCCGGCGCTTCTCCCGCATCGAGAGCGGGGATCGGCTGCGGAGGTTGATGGTGCCGCCGAGGGAGTCCGCCCCCTTGTCGGGCGTGTGGCCCTTCACCAGCTCGAGCTGGTCGAACATCGTGCCGGTGAGGTTGTTGATGTTGGTGCTACGGGAAAGCGCCCCCTGGCTGGTGAGCGGCGAGCCGTCGAGGGTGATGGTGTTCAGCCCGGGGCCGATGCCGCGCACCGTGAAGCCGTCGACGAGATTCTCGTCGCCGAAGTTCCCCGCGACACCCGGCAGCCGGATGGCGACCTCGGCGGCGTTCATGTTCGGGAGGTTACCGTACGAATCCATGGCCACGATGTTCTTCACGTTGTCGGCGTTGCGCTGCGCCGTGATCGCGGCGGCGCCACCCTCCCGCTCACCCGTGACGCGGAATTCCTGCATTTTGTAGATGCCGGTCGTCAGATCGAAGTTGCGCGACGCGCGCTGGCCGGCCGCGACCACGACGCTGGCGCGAACCGGATCGAGACCGATGTAGGAAACGACCAGCTCATGCGAGCCGGCGGGAAGGTTGGAGAGCACATAGAGGCCGGTGACGTCAGTCAGCACCTCGACGCCCAGCGCGGGCACGGAGACCCGCGCGCCCTCGAGGAGGTTGCCGGTGGCCGTGTTGCTGACGGTGCCCGCGATGACGCCCGAGCCGGCCGCCGCGGCGCGGGCGACGGACGGCGCGAGCAGCGCGAGAACCACCGCGACGAGCGCGGAAAGCGGAAACAAGGTACGAGGGCGGAAGGAAGACTTCATGGGGTTAAGCGACGGGAAAATTCCCGTGATGCCCCCACTCAAAAAAACCCGGGCGGTTGCGCGAGCGCGAAACACCCGCCCAAGAAAAAGGCCCGGCGGTGAAGCCGGGCCTGAGGAGGCAGGGTTTCGCGTCGCCTCAGAAGCGGCCGTTCATGCCGACGGCGACCGTGACGAAGTTTGTGATACCCTGGCGGAACCGGCTCTTGTTGCCCATGTAGAACTCCTGCGGCTCGTTGAACAGGTTGGCGATGTCCACCGAGAAACCGAGGTTCGGCCGGTACTGGTAGCTGGCACCGACGTTGAGGGTTTTCATCGAGAAGCGGTAGAGGCTAAGCGCCGGGTTCGTGACGTTGAACGAGGTGATGTACTCCCCGGTGAAGTTGTAGAGGGCGCGCACGCTGAAGCCGCGGTGGCTCCAACGCAGGGAGGCGTTGGCGGAATGCGGGATAAAGCCGGCGACTTCCCGACGCGTCAGGTAGCGGGTGCCGCCGCGCAGGCCGTGCGTCTCGATCCACGAGTAGTTGAAGGACGCCGCCAAGCCCCGCAGGAGACCCGGCAGGAACGTCAACTGCTGCTGGTAGGCGAACTCCCAGCCCTGCGCGATCGCGGTGCCGGAGTTGATCGAGGTGCGTTCCATGAAGCCCTCGTACTCACCGTCGTAGCCGTTGTCCCGTCCGCCCGGGATCAGGCCCACGTCCTGGCCGGTGATGATGTAGTCGTTGATGGACTTGTGGAACCAGCCGAGCGTGAGGCTGCCCACGGGCTCAAAGTAGTACTCGAGCGTCGCATCCCAGTTCTTCGAGGTCTGGGGCCTCAGACCGGGGTTGTTGACTGTGAGCCGGCGGTTGACCTCGTCGACCGTTTCGCCCGGGCGCATGTTGGAAATGTCGGGCCGTCCGAAGCTGGTGGACCAGCTGACGCGGGCCTTGAGGTTAGGGGTGATGTCGTGGAAGGCGTGGATGCTCGGGTAGAGATCGCTGTACGCGCCCTCGATGACGCGGCGGGTGTTCGCATAGTCGCGCTGCGCCGAGCCGACGGGATCCGCGAGCTGCTGCGCCGTCGTGCTCAGGGTGCGGGCGCGCACCCAGCCGTTGCCCATGGTCCGGGTGTCCTCCCAGCGCACGCCACCGAGATAACCGGTACGGCCGAGCCAGCCGTCACGACCGAGCCGCCCGTTCACCATCGCGTAGTAGGCCGTGACCTCCTCGATAACGCGGCTGGTGGCGGTGAACTTGGATTGCTCGCGGAAGTAATGATCCTCGACCCAAAGCGAGGGATCCTTGGGCCAGCCGTCCACGGTGTACATCGAGGACTGCCACATGGGGATGCCGAGGCCCGTCTTCTCCCCGATGTGGCTGCG
>JAURJO010000415.1 GCA_030832235.1 Verrucomicrobiota bacterium | reverse complement strand
GTCGTGATCGATCCCGGCATGGGGCTGGGCAATTTCCTACGTTGCGTCGCGGCCACCCGTCCGCGGGGGCTCGTCGGCATCCCGGCGGCACGTCTCGCCAGCCGCATCTTCCGGGGGGCGTTCCGCTCGGTCGCCGTTCGCGTGCCGGCCAGCGGCTCGCTCACCGGGCGGCTGACCCGTGCCGGCGAGAGCGCTCCCGCGCCGGCGGTTCGTCCGACGGGGGCCGCCGACCTCGCGGCCATCCTTTTCACATCCGGTTCCACCGGCGCGCCCAAGGGGGTGCGTTACGAGCACGGGATGTTTGAGGCGCAGGTGCGGCTGATCCGCGCGACTTACGGGATTGAGCCAGGTGAAATCGACCTGCCGCTCCTGCCGGTCTTCGCGCTGTTCAATCCGGCCCTCGGGATGACGACGATTGTGCCGGAACTCGATCCGCGTCGCCCCGCCGCCTTCGACCCGGCGCGCACGATCCGTGCGATCCACCAGGAGCAGGTCACGAATTCGTTCGGCTCGCCGACGCTTTGGCGCCGCCTCGCCGCCGAATGCCGCGCGCAAGGCGTGACCTTGCCCTCGTTGCGCCGCGTCCTGTGCGCCGGCGCCGCCGTGCCCGCCGATCTTTGGAAGGCATCGCGCGAAATGCTTCCGAACGGTCGCCTTCACAGCCCGTACGGCGCCACCGAGGCCCTGCCTGTTTCCTCCGTTTCGGCCGAGGAAGTGGACACTGGTTCCGTGCGCGGAGCCTGTGTCGGCCGGCCCGCGCCGGATGTCGAGGCGCGCGTCATCGCCCTGGATGACGCGCCGATCCCGTCGCTGGCCGCGGCCCGCCTCCTCGCGACCGGTGAGATCGGCGAAATCATCGTGCGCGGCCCCGTCGTGACCCGTGAATACGATGCCCGTCCCGATGCGACCGCGGCGGCGAAGATCCCGGATGGCGCGACGGTCTGGCATCGCATGGGAGACTGCGGCTACCTCGACGCCAACGGCCGGCTGTGGTTCTGCGGTCGTAAAGTCGAACGCGTCGAGACCACCGGAGGCACGCTGCACACCGAGCCCTGCGAGCAGGTTTTTCGTGCGCATCCCGCCGCGGTGCGATGCGCCCTCATCGGCCTTGGGGAGCGCCCGCGGCAGGAGCCGGTGATCGTCGTCGAGACGAAGCCGGACGGACCGGACGCGGCGCGGGCGCTCGCCCGCGAGTTGCGTACCCTCGCCCGCCGCCACCCGCACACCGCCGGGATCCGGCGATTCGCCTTCCATCCGCGCTTCCCGGTCGACGTCCGCCACAACGCCAAGATCCACCGCCTCACCCTAGCCCGCTGGGCCGCCCGCGCCCGGGTGTACGACGGAGGTGAAGACGGGGGAGACGAGTAAGACTCGGGAGACATACGAAACCATCAAGCGCTTGGTCGCTGTTGCCTGAGTTCTCTCCTGTTCAAACCGGGGCGAACAGGAGTCCACGGAGGTAACTGAGAACGGAGTGGTTCTGTGAATCAGCTGCGCGGTAGCCGGTGGACTCCGTACTGCCGTAGCCGGTTCCCTCAGCGCCTCCGATTGCGTCCACGGCCCCCGTGGGGTCCGCGGGCCACTCGGCTCGGTTTCGTGCCTTTGGTGTGTTTCGTGGTTCTCACCGGCGCCGCACGCGTTCATCCGTCGTTAACGCTATCTCGCCAACTCGCCTGATGCTTTACTTACCATGACCGCGCCGTTCGATCCGCCGCCACCCGACGCCCGCCCTGTGCTGGTGACGGGCGGCACCGGGTTTCTCGGGCGTCAACTCGTCGAGCGGCTGCTCGCGCAGGGCCGCGTCGTGACCGTGCTCGCGCGCAACCCGGCGCCGGACCTCGAACGCCGGGGCGTGCGTTTCGTTCGTACCGCCCTTGACGACGAGACCGTGGTGGCGGCCGCGTGCGCGGGCATGGGCACGGTCTTTCATGCCGCTGCCCGCGTCGGCGTCTGGGGTCCGCGGGAGGAATTCTTCCGCGCCAACGTGCTCGGTACGCGCGCGATCATCGCCGGATGCCGTCGCCACGGCGTGCAGCGGCTCGTTTTCACGAGTTCGCCGAGCGTGGTTTACAACGGCCGCGACCTCGCTGGCGCCGACGAATCGCTTCCCCTCACGACGAGCTGCCCGAGCCCCTATCCCGTCACCAAGGCGATCGCCGAGCGCGAGGCGCTCGCGGCCGCGGGCGCTGAGCTGCGCGTGGCCGCCCTGCGTCCGCACCTCATCTGGGGAGTCGGCGACCCGCACCTCGTGCCGCGCGTGCTCGCGCGTGCCCGCGCGGGCCGGCTGCGCATCGTCGGCGCGGGACGCAATCGCGTCGACATGGTGCACGTCGCCAACGCCGTCGACGCCCACCTGCTCGCCGAGGCCGCCCTGGCTCGCGGGGAACCGGGCGCCAACGGGCGCGCTTTCTTCATCACCAACGGCGAGCCGGTCGTGCTCTGGGACTGGATCAACACGCTGCTTTCCGCGCTGGGAGAGACGCCCGTCTCCCGCCGCGTTCCGCTTCCCTTGGCCGCGGCCGCGGGCGCCGCTTGCGAGTGGGTGTGGCGCGCGTTCCGGCTGCGCGGTGAGCCGCCGATGACCCGCTTCGTCGCCGCCGAACTCGCGAAGGAGCACTGGTTTGACCTCGGTGCCGCGCGGCGCGTGCTCGGCTACACGCCGCGTGTCTCGATGGCCGCGGGCACCGCGGAACTGGTCGCGCACCTGCGTGGCGCGGCCCGCGGAGTCTGATCGCGTTTACAAAAGTTTTACAGGGGCCTCACAAAAAAGGCCGGACGGGCACACAATTCCCTGACGCGACTGCGGCATCGTGGGCGGCGTGATCAATGCCGGCCGTTTCCTCGCTTCCCTGCCGGGAGCGGCGGCCGGAAAGACCACCATCCGCCCATGAAATACCATCATCGCCTGATCGCCGTCGCCGCCCTCGCCCTCGCGAACGCTCTCGTCGCCCAGACTGCCGACACCACCGCCCGCCCGGGACCGCGCGGCGGCCCCGACGCGGGAACCAGCCGTCCCGGCGGGCCGGGCGGCCCCGGTGGCGGACGCGGCAGTCCAGTCATCCGCACCCTCGACACCGATCATGACCACGAGGTCTCCGCGCAGGAGATCAGCCTCGCGCCGAGCGTGCTGCCCACGCTCGATCTCAACGGCGATGGTGTAATCTCCGCCGACGAGATGCGCGGCGGCCGGCCGGCCGGCGACGCGGGTCGCTTGCCTCCCTCCGACGGCGCCATGCGTCCCACGATGGTCGACCCGGTGATGTTCGCACTGGATGCCAATGCCGACGGCAGTCTAGCCGCGGCGGAGATCGCCAACGCCGCCGCCAGCCTGCGCGCCCTCGACGCAAACAAGGACGGCAAACTGACCCGCGACGAGTTCCGCCCCCTCCCTCCCGCTCCTCCCCGCGACTGAAGCTATTCCCCCCGCTCCCCGGGTTGGTAACGCATCACGTTACCAACCCGGGGAGGGCAGGGCGCCGTGAAATCATCCGGCGGCCGCAACCTTTGTCCGATACGCCGGTCCCATGGACCGGCTTCACTTTTTTCCCGTCTCGCCGTCTCATCTTTCAACGATGATCCGTCTCGATCGATTTCACCTTCCTGCTCTCTGGCTCATGTTGCTGCTGCAGCGCGCCCCTGCCTTGCGGCCGGTCGCGACGATGGCGGAGAACCTTTCGCCGTCGCGCGTCGTGTCGCTGCTGCGGGCGGTTTTCACCGCCTCCGCCTCTCTCGGCGCCGTGCATTCACTGGCCGGCGCCACCCAGCTGGTTGCCAGTCCCGCCAGTCCGCTTTCGACCACCACAGGCGCAACGGTGCAGGTCGCCATGGTTGTGACCGGCGCCCAGACGCCCGCGGCGTCCTGGACAGTTTCCGGCTCCGTGCCGGCGGGCCTCAGTTTCAACGGCGGGGTCACGCGCGGCACCGTCAATGCCACCACCCTTGTGCTGAGCGGCACCCCGACGACTCCCGGCAGCTATACCATCAGCGTGCAGGCGTGGGAAAAAGTGAACGCCTCGGGAGACCGCTCCTCGGTTTTCTCCTACATCGTTGTCGTAGGTGGCACCGCGGTCGCCGCGCCGCGCATCACGGGCGAGCCCGCGAACCAAACCGTCGACCCAGGGGCGAACGTGACTTTCAGCGTGATCGCGACGGGCAGCCCGGACCCCACGTACCAGTGGCAGAAGAACGGCGTGAGCATCTCCGGCGCCACCACCACCTCGCTCACGCTCCGCGCCGTGCAGGCCGACGCGGCCGGCACTTACCAGGTTGTAGTCCGCAACTCCGCCGGTGCCGTCACAAGCCGCGCCGCCACTTTGGCCGTCAACGCTCCCGCGCCGTCCGGTTCGATCATCACCGCGCCACCGCAATCTCAGCACGTCGCGCCCGGCGCGTCGGTGACTTTCAGTGTGAACGCGTCCGGCGCCGGTCTGACTTACCAATGGAGCCGCGACGGCGTCGCGATTCCCGGCGCGACCCAATCGGCGTACTCCCTCGCCTCCGCCACCGCGATGGGCTTTTACGGGGTGACTGTTAAGGCGGCCTCGGGCGCCACCGAGAGCGCGGTTGCGATCCTCACCCTGCGCACCGGCGGCGCGAGCCGGCTGGTCAATGTGTCCACGCGCGGCTACGTGCCGCCGGGCGGCGCGCTCACCCCGGGCTTTGTGCTGCAGGGCCGCGCCAGCAAACCGGTGCTGATTCGCGCGATCGGTCCTACGTTGAGCACCTTCGGCGTGGGCGGCACGCTGGCCGACCCGGTGATGGAGGTCATTCCCCTGGGAGAGTCCACCGCGGTCGCCTCCAACGATAATTGGGGAGGGGGCTCCGCCCTCCTGAACGCCTTCGCCAAGGTCGGAGCCTTCCCGCTGGCGGCGGCATCTTCCGGCGACGCGTCTGTCGAGACCAGCCTGCCGGTCTCCGGTGCGAAGGGTTACACCGTGCGCATCACCGGAAAAGCGGCCAACGCCGCCGGCATCGCACTCGCCGAGGTCTACGACGAAGACGGCGTATCTGGCGCGGTGCGGCTCGTGAATGTTTCCACGAGCGGCTTCGTGGGAACCGGCGAGCAGGCCCTAGTGCCCGGATTCTACATCGGCGGCGACGCTCCGAAACTTTTGCTCATCCGCGCCGTCGGCCCCGGTCTC
>JAURJO010000414.1 GCA_030832235.1 Verrucomicrobiota bacterium | reverse complement strand
GCCGCCACCCGATCGCCGACGTCGAGGTCGGTCACCGCACAGCCTCCATCTGCCATCTCAACGTCATCGCCGCCAAGGTGGGCCGGCCGGTCCGCTGGGACCCAGCCAAGGAGGAAATCATCGGCGATCCGCTCGCCGCCAGCCTCCTCGACCGTCCGCGCCGCGCCGGCTACGCGCTGCTCTGAGGCGAAAGGAACCACCATGAATCACCGCTCCTCCCTCGCCCTGCGTCTCATCGCCGCGTTCGCCGTCCCGGCGCTTCCCGCGATCCACGCCGCCGAACGCGCCCCCGCGCTCGCGTCGCTCACCTACTCCGGCGACCAGTCCGCCCTTGAGGCGCTCGACCGCGAGCTCATCGCCGCGGGCAAGGACACCGCCAAGCTTACCACCCTCCGCGGCTCCCTGCTCGCCGTGTTGCGCCATCGCGACGCCACCTTCGCCGGCCGGCAGGCCGCCGCCCAGCGGCTCGGGCTCGTGCTTGCCGCGTTGCCACCCGCCGAACGCGCCGCCGATTACCGCCCGCTTTCCACGTTGCTGGAAGACCCGCTCAACTGCGACGTGGCCCGGCTCGCGCTGGATCCGGCTCCCGGCGCCGTGGTGGATCAGATGTTCACGGCCGCCTTGGAGAAGGCATCCGGTGCTCATCGCGTTTCGCTGCTCACGTCGCTCGGCTCCCGCCGCGTGGCTTCCGCCGTGCCGTCGCTCGCGCGCCTCGCGAGTGACACCGATCCCGCGACCTCCCTCGCCGCGATCCGCGCGCTGACGTCGATCGGCGGCGCGGCGGCCGACGCCGCGCTGAAGTCCGCGACCGGCGCCACTCCCGCCGCCCGGGTCGCCGCGCGGTTGAAAGTCATCTCCGGTCTTTCCGGCGAAACGGCCCTCGCCTCGCTGGCCGAGATCGAACGAGACACCACGTTGCCCGCCGCTTCGCGCCGCGCCGCTTTCCGGCAACTGCTCGATCGCGATGCGGCCGCCTCGCTTCCGCGCCTGAAAGAGGCGCTGCAAGGTTCCGATTGGGACCACAAGGAAGTCGCCTTGGAGGCGATCACCACGGCGCCCAGCCCGGAGCGAATCAACCTCCTCGTCGCCGGGATTGCCGGATGGGACGCGCCCACCCAGGTGGCTGCGATCGGGATCCTCGCCCGCACCGGTGCCGCCTCGGCGGTCCCCGCGGTTTCCGCCGCCGCGCGCGGTGCTCGTCCCGAGATCCGCGAGGCCGCGCTCGAGGCGCTCGGCTCGCTGCCGGGCTCCACGGACACAGCTTTGTTGCTGCTCGGCGCCGCATCCGGAACCGAGGACGCCGCCAAGGCGGCCCGCCGCAGCCTCGCGCGCCTGAGAGGGCCTGGCGTTTCGGAGACGATTCTCGCGGCCGCGGAGAAAGGTGAGGACGCATCCCGCGCGGCGGCTTTGGATGCCATCGCGGCGCGCAATCTCACCGAAGCCATCCCGCTCCTGCTCCGCGCGCGCGAAAGCTCTGCGACCGCTATCCGTAACGCGGCCCTCTCCGCGCTCGCCGAGATCGGCCCCTACTCGCCCCAAGCCGTCGTCATCGCCTGGGCGGTCGCCGCCTCGGACGCCACCGAGCGCACCCGCGCCCTTCGGGCGGTCATTGCGGTCACCCTGCGTGGCACCGAGGCCGCGACCCGCGCCAAGCCGGTTTTTTCCGCGATAGAATCCGCGCCACCCGAGGTCGCCGAGCGGCTCCTAGGCGCCCTGTCGCGCCTCGGCGGCGAGGAGGGCGTCGCCTGTGCTGCGCGTATCGCCGCTCGCGCCGATGCGAAGCTTTCCGCCGCGGCGGTCGCGACGCTCGCCCGTTGGCCGGACGCTTCCGCGCTTCCCGCGCTCGCAAGCCTGGCCAACTCGGCGGGCGCTCCCGCGGCGCGCGATGCCGCGCTCACGGCCGCTTCCCAGATGCTGGAAAAGGCCCGCGACGCCTGGACTCCCATGCGCAGCGAGGCCCTGCGCCGACTGCTCGATGCGTCCAAGGACACCGCCGCCCGCAAGAACCTTGTGGCCTTGCTGGCCCGCGCCAACGACGAGACCGCCGCGGGTCTCGCGGCTGCATTGCAGTCGGACGCCGCGCTCGGCGCCGACGCCCGTTACGCCGCCGGCGCCATCGCCGCCAACCGCCGCGGCGCCCCGAAAGCCCGCGGGAATCCGGCGTCGGGCGCCGGCAACGCGGTCGACGGCAAGACCTCCTCGCGTTGGACCGTACCCACGCTCGGCGAAGAGTGGCTGGAGCTGGATTTCCATGTGAGCCGTCCGTTCCGCCGCATCACGCTCGACCAGACCGCGCGCGCCGCGGAGTTCCCGGAAAAGTACAGCGTGCACGTGACCGACGATCCGAAGAACCCCGGCCCCGCCGTCGCGGAAGGTGCCGGGCAGCGCAACCGCACGGTGATCGAATTTCCCGCGGCTCCCGCCGGCCGCTACGTCATCATCCGTAACCTCGCGGAACGGAAGGACTCATCCTGGAGCGTATGCGAGGTCTACCTCGATTGAGGGAGTCGGGCGCGGGAGTGTCCCGCGCCATTAAGTGATGAGCCGGACGGTTCCAGCCCGCCGGCTGCTGATCGTCAGCCCGCATTTCCCCCCGCTCAACGCGCCCGATCACCAGCGGGTGCGCATGAGTCTGCCGCACTATGCCGCGTGTGGCTGGGAGCCGGTGGTTTTGTGCATCGCGCGCGACCGTCAGAGCGGCGTGATGGAGGAGGATTTGGCGGCCACGGTTCCACCCGGAATTCGGATCGTGGAAGTGCGCGCATTTTCCCCGCGCTGGACGCGGTTGATCGGCGTCGGCAACGCGGGCCTTCGCTGCTGGCTCCCGATGCTGTTCGCGGGCCTGCGTCTGCTGCGGCGCGAAAAGTACGACCTGGTCTTCTTCTCCACGACGCAGTTCTTCACGTTTACCCTGGGCCGGATCTGGCGACGACTACGCGGCGTGCCGTACGTGTTCGACATGCAGGACCCGTGGCGGACCGACTATTACGAACGCCCGGGCTCCCGTCGTCCCCCGGGCGGATGGAAGTATCGCTTCGCTCGTCTCGTGGCATGGACCCTCGAGGGTTGGTCTTTCCGGCACGTCTCGGGAGTGATGAGCGTGTCACCCGGCTACATTCAGGATCTGCGGGCCCGCTATCCGCGACTGGCCGGGGTTCCGGCGGAGACGATCCGGTTCGGCGCCAGCACGGAGGACTTGGTCGCGGCGCGTCGTCTCTCTCCGTCCGCGCCCGCCCTCACACACGCGGCGGGCGAGGTTAACTTCGTCTACACCGGAGCATCGGGGCCCGTTACCCCGCACGCGCTAAGCGTGCTGTTCGAAGCCCTGCGACTGTTCCGCGCACGGCAGCCGGAACGCGCCTCCCGTCTGCGCTTTCACTTTTTAGGCACCAGCTATGTCGCGATC
>JAURJO010000413.1 GCA_030832235.1 Verrucomicrobiota bacterium | reverse complement strand
TCGCCCGGTTGGCCCCAGAGCTTCCCGTCGATGAACGGCAAAAGTCCCGAGATCGGATCGCCGGGTCGCACGTAAGGGTCGATCGACTTCTCTCCGGCCCCGACCACCCCCGCGAGGCGGATGCCGTTCAACGTCTCGCCAAAAGCGCGGTTGGCCTCGCGTCCAATGATGTGGCTGACGCCCGCACGCGCCATCAGATCCCCTTCGTAGGACGCGTCGACGAACATGCGTCCCGCGTAGCGGCCGCCGTCCTCGGTGCGGAGCGCGATAATCCGCCCGTCCTTCAGTTCGACCGCGGCGGGAGTCTCGGCGATCCGCTTCCGGCGCGCGACCTCGACGCCCGCGCGGCGCAGCATCCCCTCGAGGATGCGTTCCGCGACGTGTGACTCGTAGACCCACTGCATGCGAAGCGCGTCGTTTTTCCCGGTGTAGGTGCGCTTCTTGGACAGCTCGAAGAACTCATCGCGGGTCTGTCCTCGCCAGGCCGCCGGCTGCAGGTAATGCGTGTAGATTTCCTGGTAGAACTCCCGCGCGATGCCGCCGATCGAGGTGCTCCGGTTCATGTCCGTCGCGGTGAGGCCCGACGTCGCGACGCCCCCGATATGGGCGGTGGGCGAAAGCAGCAGGGTGGTCTTGTTCAGGCGGGCCGCCTGGATCGCCGCGCTGATGCCCGCGAGCGTGTCGCCGTAGATCACGACGTCGTGCGCCGCCAGCGCGCGGGAAAAGCAGAGGACGAAGAGAAGGGAGCAGGGAAGCAGCTTCAGCATGACAGGACAAAAATCGGTGCGGTTTAGGTTTTTGGGGGCGCAATGTGCAGGATTCGTTCGTGCGAACCAGCGCCGGCGGGCGCCAGGGTCATGGTCAGGCGGCGACCTGTCACGCAAGCCCGGATTGGAACCGGCTCGTCGGCCGAAATCCGGACGGTTCGGTTAAAACGGAGGATGGCTTTGGAGCCGCCTCGTTTCCAGGTGGTGACGACCTGACGCGGCGGCTTTCCCGGCTGCGTACTTTACTTCCAGCCGCGATTCCAACGTCCTTTGCACCATGCCCACCCCGGCGACGAGAAACCCCATTTCGCGGCGTAGGCTCGTCGCGACCAGCGCGGCCGCCTGGCTCGCCGCTCAACTTCCGAACCGGCTGCGCGGTGCCGACGCCAAGGCGCCCGTGAATGCCGGCCAGCTCGCCAAACTCGGCGGCCCGAGGGCGGTGCGGTCCAGGCCGGGGGCGTGGTTGCGTTGGGATGTCCGCGAGCAGAAGCAGGTCGCCGAGGCCATCGCGCAGGCTTCGCTGTTCTACTGGCTGGGCAAGGGTGTGAACAAACAGACCGCGCTCTTCATCGAGCGGTTCAGGGTCCACTGCCCGCGCGAGCATGTCATGACCTGCTCATCCGGCACGGCGGCGGTGCACATCGCGGTGGCGGCGGCGGGCGTCGGCCCGGGTGACGAGGTCATCACCTCGCCGGTGACCGATTTCGGCACGGTCACGGGCATCCTCTTCCAGCAGGCGATCCCGGTTTTCGCGGACCTTGGGGCGGCGACCTACAACCTTGATCCGGCCGCGGTGGAACGGGCGATCACGCCGCGCACCAAGGCGATCATCGCCGTGCACCTCGCCGGCACGCCCTGCGATCTGGATGCGCTGCGCGCCATCGCGGACAAGCACCGGCTTTTCCTCATCGAGGACTGCGCGCAGGCGTGGGGCGCGAGGCACCGCGGCCGGCCGGTGGGAACGGTCGGGCATGCGGCGTGTTTTTCGCTGATGAACTCGAAGCACATCGGCACGGGCGACGGCGGCGTGGTAGCATCGAGCGATGCTCGTCTCGGCCCGGCGCTGCAAAAGTTTGCGGACAAGGGGTTCGATCGCGGCACCGGCGGTTTCACGTGGGACCAGACCGGGGTGCTCGCGACCAACTACCGCATGAGCGAGTTGCAGGCGGCCTTCGGCGCGGCGCAGTTGGACCGGCTGGAGGCGATCGCGGCGAAGCGCGCGGTGCTGGGCCGCGCGTTGATCGAGGAGATCTCCGGTCTGCCCTCGGTGCAGCCGCCGGCTTTGCCGGCGGAGGATCGCGGCACGTTCTGGTTCTTCTATTTCCGCCTGCGGCTCGAGAGACTGAAGTGCTCGCGCGCGGAGTTTGTGGAAGCCCTGCGCGCGGAGGGCGCCACGGCTTCGGCCGGCTACATCCCGGTGCCCGTTTACGGCACCAAGGTCTTCCGGGAACACGCGTTCTTCGCCGGCCGCTGGCCTATCAAGGAGGCGGGGCTCACGGCGATGGATTACTCCCGCGTGCGGTGCCCCGAGGCGGAGGCGATCCTCGCCACGGGAGTCCAATGCCCGCTCAACGAATCGATGGACGAGGCCCACGTGCGCGAGATCGGCGCGGCCGTCCGCAAGGTCGCGAAGCACTTTTCAACCTGATCCATGAACCCATCCCCCGACTTCGCACCGCGCCGCTTCAGCTGGAGCCGCCTCCTGCGCCGCGCCGCGGCCGTGGCATACTCCGTGGCCGCCCCGCTGCTGTTCGCCCAGAACGGCCTGATCACCGGAACGGTTTCCAACCAGGCCACCGGCGACCTGCTGCCCGGGGCGACGTTGGCCATCGAGGGCACGGCGATCGGCGGCACGAGTGAGCGCGACGGCGCCTTCTCCCTCCCGGTGCCCGCGGGCACGCACACGCTCGTCGTGAGCTATGCGGGCCTGGATGCCGTGAAGGTCACCGTGAGCGTGGCGCCCGGAGCGACGGTCACGCGCGACGTCCAGCTGACCTCCGTCATCTACCGCATGGAAAAGTTCTCCGTGACAAGCGTCCGCGAGGGGAGCGCGCTGGCGATCCAGACGCAGCGGAACTCGGACAATCCCAAGTGGGTCGCCGCCACGGACACATTCGGCAATCCCGCCGCCAATCCCGGCGAACTCATCCAGCGCCTGCCGGGCATCACCACCGATATCGTCGGCAGCGAGGTGCGCAGCCTTTACGTGCGCGGCATGGGTCCCGGGTTTTCCGCCCTGATGGTCGACGGCGACCGCGTGGCGACCTCGACCGGCACGTCCGGCAGCCGCGATTACCAGATCGAGCAGATGGGCACCGGCAACCTCGAGACCGTGGAGCTGATCAAGGCCCCGCAGCCCGAGCAGGACGCGAACGCGGTGGCCGGCTTCGTGAACCTCGTCAGCCGCCGCGGTTTCGACGCCCCGGGCCGCCGCATCACCGTCACCGCCGGCACGATGTGGCGGAAGCGCGGTTTCAGCGACACCCCCTTCAAGGACCGGCCCGACGGCCTCGACCTGCTGAGCCTCGCGTACTCGGATGTCTTCGACGTGCTCGGCGGAAAACGGAACCTCGGCGTCGCGCTCAATTTCAACCACCGCACCTCGGCCACCACTCAGGACGAGATCGGGCCGGGCGGGGTGCTCTACAATTTCGCGCAGACCTACCTGAACCCGACCTCGTCCAGCCCGCTCACGCGGCTCTTCGGCACGGGCGACTTCGGGTACAAGGCGGTCGCCCGTAACGCCGGCCTGAACCTGGACTACAAGCTTTCGCCGGACGCCTACGCGTACCTGCGGCTTTCCTTCAACACGAACGACCAGTACCAGCAGTACTACCGTCCGGGCATCGGCAACCCCGCGGCCACCGTCGCCAACTTCGCCCCGGGCAGCACCTACGAGCTTTCCACGCTGCTGCCGCATGCCGCCTCGATCGCGATCAGCGAGGCGACTCCGGCGTTCACCAAGAATTCCCGCAACTACGCTCTGAGCAGCGGCACCGAGTTCAAGCTCCTCAACCGCAGCGCCACGCTCGCCCTGCGCGGCAGTTATTCCCACGCCGACATCTCCTATCCCGGCTGGATCCGCGCGCAGGCCCGCACCCCCGCCACGGCGGCGTCCGGCATCGGCTTCGAGATCGACCGCCGCGGACAGGACCCGTGGTACCCGCTCTTCCGCCAGACCGCGGGACCCTCGGTCTTCGATCCCGCGAGCTACGTGATGACCTCGCTGCAGAAGCAGTCGTACAAGGCGGGCAACGACCTTTACGGACTGCGCGCCGATTTCACGAAACGGTTCGAAATGAGGAACCCCGTCGTTTTCAAGGCCGGCCTGAAGTGGGCGGATGACACCCGCAATCCCTGGACGGATCTGGGTATCTACACGTTCGTCGGCGCCGACGGCGTCGCCGGTTCAGCGGACGACTCGATGAAGCCCTATGCCGACGTCGTCTACAAGCAGGGCGACGGCCGCTACGGGCCCTTCCCGTTCATGTCGAAGCCGCACGAGGCCCCGGCGGGCTACTGGAAGCAGACCGCGGCCGACGCGTACAACAGCTACACGGGCACGCTGGCCGGCCGCACCCGGTTCCGGGAGGAGATTTCCGCGGCCTACGCGCAGGCCTCGGTAAAACTCGGGCGACTTCGTGTCTTGGGCGGCGTGCGCCTGGAGGAGACCGCCACCGAGGGGCAATCCTGGGTCCGCAACACCACCGCGACGTGGGGCGGCAACAGCGTCGGCGGCGCGAGCCTCGATCCCGCGACCGTTTCCGCGAATCTCGGGCGCGCCCAGCGGTCCTTCGTCCGTGCGATCACGTCCACCGGCCGGTACCGGAACACCTTTCCCGGCCTGCACTTTGTTTATGACGCCGGCGCCTCGGTGCTCCTCCGCGCCAGCTACAACCGCGCGATCTCGCGCCCGCCGGTGGCCAACCTGATCCCCACGCTCACCGAGAACGCCGACGCCCGCACGGTCTCGATGGGGAATCCGGACCTGAAGCCCTACCTCACGGACAACTTCGAGGTGAGTGTCGAAAAGTACTTTGAGCCCGTGGGGCTGTTCAGCATCGGCGCGTTCCGGAAGAACATCACCGACTACTTCCGCACCTTTTCCTCCACGGTCGGAAACGAAGGCCTCGACGGCCAGGGATTGTACGCCGGCTACACGCTCTCGATCGCGCGCAACATCGGCAGCGCGACGGTGCGCGGCGTCGAGCTGAGCTACCAGCAGCAATTCAGTTTCCTGCCGGGCGTGTGGAAAGGCCTCGGCGCCTTCGCGAACTACACCTACCTTGAGAGCGAGGGGGATTTCGGTTCCACCGCGACGACCAACCGCCTCGGGAACCTTGCGCCGCGCAGCGGGAATGCCGGCCTCAATTTCCGCATAGGCGGCCTCGACGCCCGCTGGCTGGCGAACTGGACGGCCGAGAAATACAAGAGCACGCTCGCGCCCATCGAGATCTGGGCGGAGTCGCGTCTGAGCATGGACGTGAAGCTCCAGTACCGCGTGAACCGCCGCTACACGCTGTTCCTGGACGCCGTGAACCTCACCGACGAGGCGGCGCGCACCGATGTCACCCAGAACGGCCTGAAGTTCTTCCGCACCAACCAGGGGGTGAGTTTCGCCGCCGGCGTGCGCGGGCAGTTCTGAATGCGGGATCGCGCGTGATGCGTCATCAAACAGGTTTGGGTCCGAGCCCGTCGCGCCGTCGTTTCGTGCAGGCCTCGGGTCTCCTCGGCGCGCTCGCGCTCGCCGGCCGATCCGCTCCGGCTCCGGCGGAGGAGGGGCCGTCGCCGGCCGCCGCTGCGGTCCGCGGATTGCCCGCCGGCTGGCGCGCGATGCGCAAGGTCGACGCGCACAACCACGTGTTCGGCCTCGGCCAGCGCCCGAATTCGGACTGGGCGGAGGTGGAGCGACTCATCGCCGCGGCGGACAAGCTCGGCATCGCCCGGCTGTATTGCTCGCGGCCGGTCACCGCCGGCGTGCTGGCCAACATCGAGCTGGTGCGGGAGTCGAACAACGCGGTGCTCGCGGCGATGAGGCGTTACCCCGATCGGATCGGCGGTTACTGCTTCGTGCAGCCTGGAAACGGTTCGGCTGCCCTCGAGGAGATCGACCGCTGCGTCGACGCCGGCATGATCGGCGTGAAGCTCTACAACCAGTTCAAGTACTCGGATCCCGCGGTGTTCCCGGTCGCGGAGAAGTGCATCGCGCGCCGCATCCTGTTTCTCGGGCATTCCGCCTTCCTGACCGACCCGCGCGCGCTCGCGGCCCAGCCGCGGACCTCGCACGCGCTCGACTTCGGCGCGCTGTCGCGGCGCTATCCGGAACTGATGCTCATCCTCGGCCACATCAACGGCGGGGGCGACTGGGAGTGGACGATCCGCGCGCTACGGGATTTCCCCAACGTGCACCTCGACACCAGCGGCAGTGTCCTCGAGGACGACACCATCGGACGCTGCGTGCGCGAACTGGGGCACCGGCGGCTGCTGTTCGCGACCGACTCCACGATGGAGGGTTGCGTGGGCAAGGTGCTCTCGGCCGACCTCACCCCGGAGCAGCGGGAGGACATCTTCTGGCGCAATTACCAGCGGCTGCTGGACCGGAGGACCGCGTGATCTTCGACATCAACGCCTACGTCGGCCATTACCCGTTCCGGAGCCTGCCGGCGCGCCGCGCCGCCGAGGTGGTGGCGCTGATGGACCGCCACGGCATCGACCGGGCCTTGGTGTCGTCGTTGCCCGCGGTGTTCTACCGCGACACGCACCGCGGCAACGAGGAGCTGTGGTCGGAAGTGCAGCCGTGGGCCGACCGCCTCGTCCCGGTGGCGACGGTGAACCCGAAGTACGCCGGCTGGGAGCGGGATCTCGCCACGATGACCGGTCCGGGGAAAGCGCGCGCGGTCACACTTTTGCCGGAGCACCACGGCTACGCGCTCGACGACGAGGCGGGGCGCGCCGCGCTGGCGCGGATCGCGGCGAGCGGGATGCCGCTGCTGCTGACCCAGCGGCTCGAGGACCGCCGCCAGCGTCACGCGTGGGACCGGGCCGAGGATCTCGCGATCGGACCGGTGGTCGCCGCGGCGAAGGCGTTTCCCGCGCTACGTTTCATTCTCAGCAACTGGGCGGGGCTGGACGGCGCGACGCTGACCGCGGCCGGCCTGCGCGGACGCGTGTTGATCGACTTCGCCCGGCTGCAGGTGGTGTACCGGGGCGAAGTGCCGAAGCTGATCGCGGCGCTCGGGGTGGAGGCGGTGGCCTTCGGTTCCCATCTGCCGTTCGACTACGCCGGCGGATCGCTGATCAAGCTGGAGAACCTGGACTTCCTCCCGCCCGAGGACCGCGAGCGGGTCGCGTGGCGCAACGCGGAGAAATTTCTCGGCTTGGGGCGTTAGAACGACCGCGCCCGCCACCGGGCGGGATTCCCCTGCGATCGGGGGACGCCGGTAGGGGAACCGTAGAACACTGAGGCCAGGAAACCAAACGGCGCCTCCGAGGTCCCCGAGAGAAAAACGAAAGCCGCCGGGTTAAACGCCCTGGCACGGACTTCTGCCGCCGCGGGTGAGCGTCACGTGGGGAAGTTCGTCGAACATTTTCCGGTAGAAGGCGCTGAAGCGCCCGAGGTCGGGGAATCCGCAACTGTAGGCGGCGGCTTTGACGCTGTCCGCCTCGCCGCAAAGCAATCGCAAATTCGCGCCATAATCGGGGCCTGCGAAGGCGGCGCCCTGCCGGTTCGGGCCCTTTGGCGCGGAGGTATTGCGTCACGTTCAGCCGCGGCGCGCACCGGTGCTACCCGGTCCGCACGCCGATGCGTCCAAGTGATGCGGGCGCCCCGGTTTAGCGCCGGGAGACCGCGAAACGGATCGTCTGACGTCCCGAAAGCCCCGTGAGCTCGACGGTGCCTCGCGGGTCGGTGGCGAGCGTCTTGCCCTGCACAGACGCACCGGTGACGGTCCACCCCTCCGGCACCCGGGCGCGCAGGAGGGTGCGGGCGGGCGTCTGGCGGGAGGGCAGATCGACGTTCGCGACGACTTCACCGGCGGAGAGACGGGATTCGACGGTGACTCCGACTTCACCCCAGACGGTCGGGGCGCGTTCGACGCGGATCGTTTTGCCATCCTCGAGCCAACGCCGAGAGGTTCCGAAAAGCAGGCGCAGGGTGTCGGGCCGGCCGTCGTCGTCGAGGTCCCACTCCTGCACGAGCAGATGGCGCACCATCGAGAGCACGTGGGCGCTGGCGGCGCTGTTGGGCGGGCAGTAGAAAAAGCGTCCCTCGGCGTCGACGGGACGCAGGGTGCAACCCTCGCCGCCGACGAAGGTGTTGCGGGTGAGTCCCTGCGCGAGCGTGCCGTAGAGGCTGAGGAGGGCGCGCTCGGGTTCGTCGCGGCGCAACGCGTCGAGCGTGTAGCGCGTGCCGTAGAGCGGGTTCACGCGTTCGGGTCCGGTCCAGAAGTTGAACGTGTCGCCGCCGGACCGCACCATGCCGAGGAAGATGCCGCCGTGGCGTTCCTGGTAATGCGGGATCCAGTTCTCCTGCTCGCTCCCGGCCGGGAAGATGCCGCTGCCGATGCTGTAGCCGATGATGATGTTCCAGTAGGAACCGATGCGGTAATGCAGGATCGGGCTGTGCACGGGCTCTCCACCGTCGAGCGCGATCGGAACAAACGGCGGCTCGGTGGTCCGCGAAGTCACGCGGCCGATCGCCTGCAGGACGACCGGTCGGAACGCGGCCGCCTCCGCGGTGTAACGGCGGCCGAGCGCGGGATCGCCGAAATCGGTCATCAACGCCCCGAGTTCATGCATGGCGCGCCACGCCTTGGAGTTCACGTTGAGGCTCTGGACCGGCGTGTGGATGTCGCCGCAGTACTGTTCCTTCGGGAAGAGTCCCCCGGGGCCGGTGCGGCCCTCGAGGAAACGCGTGATTTCCTTTTCCCAGCGCGGCCGCAGTTGGGCG
>JAURJO010000412.1 GCA_030832235.1 Verrucomicrobiota bacterium | reverse complement strand
GTTCGTTCAGGGTGTAGTAGGCGAAGTTGTTCGCCAGCTTCAGACCGGACTGCGCGACCAGTTCGGGCAGCTGCAGCTCATAGATATACCCGGCTTTCCGCGGAAGCCGGAGGGTGAGGATCTTGCGATCGGCGGAGAGATGCGCGTCGCCGACCGGCACCGAGGCTTCCCGGAAGCGCTCCGAGCCGTAGGTGCCCCAGTACTCGTATTGAAACTCCGTGATCGCCACGTCCGACGCGGCCGGGGTTCGCGCCCCAATTGGCGAGGTGAAATGAATCTCAAATCCGTCCCTGGTCAGCGCGATGTGATGCATTTCGAACGGGGTCGCGCGCGGATCATGCCGGATGATCTCGATCGCGGGATCGCCCGTCACCCAGCCCCGCCCCACGGCCCCGACCCAAAGATTACCCTGCGGGTCAAAGCGCGTAGCATAAGCCGCGCTGCGCAACGGACGGAGGAAGGGGAAAACGGCGCCCTGGTATTTTCCGCCGACTCTCTCCAGCGCCACCCGGACGATGTTCCGATGCGCGATGTCGGCGATGAACGCCTGTCCGCCAAACGGACCAAACCCGGACTCGGGGGCGAAAGAAGGATGCCCGGGCGAGTTTGTCAGATCACCGTGCGCGAGCCAGACGGCCGGTCGCCTGCGTATTTTGGCCAAGGACTCCAGATCCAACGGCGGCACCTTCTCCGGGGTGGCCGCATTGCTCCGGTAATCAAGCACGGCCGGCGTGAGGCCATACTCGGCGCGATCCCAGGCGGACGCCGGGTGCCCGAGGAAGTCGCCGGCTTCGACGGCGGCGAGGTAGGAGGCGGCCACCCAATCCCCCTGGTTGTCGGTGACAAACAATTCGTCCCGCGCGTTCATGCCGATGCCCGCCGGAGAGCGGAGGCCGGAGGCAAATGGAATCAAATCCCCCGCGGCCGTGCGCCGCATGACCCAACCGCGATAACCGAGCGCCGAGGTCATCTGGTTTTGGCTGTAGCCTGTGGTCGGGTGGTTTCCATTGGCGCTGAGTCCGAGCGAGAAGAACAGGTCACCCTTCGCGTTCATGCGCGGTCCGAAGGCGAACTCGTGGTAGTTGCCGGAAAAACGAAAGCGGTCCTCCACGGTCTCATACACGTCCGCCCGTCCATCGTGGTCCGTGTCGCGCAGGAGGGTGAGCTCCGGCTTCTGCATCACGTACACACCCTGCCCGTCCGGAGCGACCTGCACGCCATTCACGTCCTGTAGGCCCTCGGCGAAAAGCGACCAGCGGTCGCCCTTCCGGCGCCACACGCCACCGGTGCGGGTGGAGACGTAGACCGATCCATCCGGCGCGAAATCCAGGCCCGTGGGTTCGAAACGCGCGGGCAGCTTCGGCGCCGGGAGGTCAATCGCCTCCACCGCATAGCCATGCGGCAGCACCGGCCCCTCCTGACGACGGAGAAAGCTGATGGTGAACTGCCTCTGGTTGGGATGCAGGTTCTTCAGCAGGTTGCGCTGATTCTGCTGCCCGTTGGTGGTGACCTTCCTGAAATAGGTCTGTTGGAGCCAGTAGTTCAGGTAGAGCCCCGTCTCGTCGCTCGGTGTGAGGTCGAAATGCAGCCGTTGCGACTGCTCCGAGACGAACTCGGGGGTTTCCTCCACCTCCCACGACAGGCCGCTCTGGCGGTCGGACAATCGATAGCGCAGCACCACCCTGCCCTCGCGCACCACGTGACCACGCCACTCGGGAGTGAGGGCCCGCCGATCCTTTTCCCCGAACGACCACGGGAATCGATCCAGATGGAACGATTTCCGGCCGGCCGCCGTCGGCACGAATCTTCCCGCCGCATCCAAATGGCCGAAAGACCCGGACCACACATACTCCAGCCTCAGTTGGTTCGGATCATAAAGAAAATGATGTCCGCTTGCCGACCCGATGGCCAGCAGCGGTCTCAAGCCGGTCGCCGCGGGAGCGACCTCGCGCACGACCACCCCACGCGTCACGACGAGCTCGCGTCCCGCTCCGACTTCGGCCGCGCCGTCGGGATCCGTGGCGGCCTGCGCCCGCAACACGTCTCCGCACGCGCACGCGATCATCAGAAACAGCCCCGAGCCAAGGAGCGACCTCATCAGGGCGTCGCGGCGGCTTGGCCAGCGCTCCATTCCAAACGGCGAAAAGTCGCCGCGGGACCATCCCACTTCGGCGTGCGAACCGCGGTTTCGCCTCGTTCCGAGTAGAAGGCGCAGACGGCAAACTGGTCGACATCGCGCCAGGACTGCAACGGAACCCCGTTCGACTGGAAGTCCGAGGGAGCGAAAATCAACACCTGATCACCCGCGGCTCCGCTGACCTCGCGGGTGCACACGTAGGTCCGCTTCATCCCGCGGTAGGAACGCCACTCGTTTTCGACGATGACGAGGTCGATCCAGTTGGTGCGGGGCATGATTAAGGAAAGCTTCAGCCGTGCGTCGGCTGCACCCCGATAAAGCGGATCCGTGAGTTTCCGCGTCCACGTCTGCACCCGCGCCAGGTTGCCGGCGCTCAGCTGATACCAGTCGCGCAGGCCGG
>JAURJO010000411.1 GCA_030832235.1 Verrucomicrobiota bacterium | reverse complement strand
TCTGATTTCCCTTCGGCGGCGAGCGCAAGTCCCGCGGGCTTACCGAGGGTCCGGTCGCGCGCCGGACTCTAAAGTTCCATGAACTCCTCATCCCGACTCCCGAACCGAAGCGGCCTCCGAAAGATTCGCGCCATGCTGGCGTGCGCGCTCACCGGCGCGTTGTCCGCCGCGACACCTGACGCTTCCGTCGTCCACGACCTCGTGATCTACGGCGATTCGTCCGCCGCGATCACCGCGGCGATCGCGGCGAAGCGCGAGGGCCGCTCCGTCATCGTGGTCAACCCGACCGGCTTCCCCGGCGGCATGAGCTCCAGCGGACTCGGCGCCACCGATTTCCTCGGCAAGCGGGCCACCTTCGGCGGCATCGCGTCGGAGTTCTACGACGCGATCGCGGCCGCCTACGGCGCGACGTACATCCGCAGCTTCGAGCCGCACGTGGGACGCCGGGTGTTCGAGAAAATGATCGCCGACGCCGGCGTCAAAGTGGTGTACAACGAGCGACTCGACCGACGCCCCGGCCGGGGCGTGACGATGGACGGGAAGCGCATCACCGCGATCACCACGCTGAGCGGCCGGACCTACCGCGGGAAGATGTTCATCGACGCGACTTACGTCGGGGACCTGCTGGCCGCCGCCGGCGTGACGTACACCGTGGGCCGTGAGTCCGAGCAACAATACGGAGAGACCCTCGCGGGCGTGCGCCGCGGCGACACCCAACCGCGCGTCCATTACACGCAGAAGGACAAGGATCACTTCATCAAGAAGGTCGACCCGTACGTCGTCCCCGGCCGCCCGGAAAGCGGCCTGCTCCCGCGCATCCAGCGGATCCCCGGCCTCGCCAACGGCCAGGGCGACCGGAAGATCCAGGCCTTCAACTACCGCGTCTGCCTCACCAAGGATCCCGCGTTGCGGATCCCGATCGAGAAGCCCGCGGGCTACCGGGAGATCGACCACGAGCTCCTGCTGCGCAACTTCGACGCCGGTGACGACCGCCTGCCCGCGTTGGTCGAGCCGCTCGCGGGCAAGGGTTCCAAGGTCGACTGGAACAACATGCACGCCATCGGCTCCGACCTGCCCGGCGCCAACTGGGACTACCCCGAGGCCAGCTACGAGCGGCGCCGGGAGATCGAGCGGGAGCACGAGACCTACATCCGCGGCTTTCTCTGGACCCTCTCGAACAGCCCGCGCGTGCCCGAGAAGATCCGGAGCCAGGCGGCCGCCTACGGGTTGAGCAAGGACGAGTTCACCGACAACGGCGGCTGGCCTTGGATGATCTACATCCGCGAGGCGCGGCGCATGGTCACCGACTACGTGATGACCCAGCACGACTGCGAGGGGAAGCGGGCGGCGCCCGACCCGGTGGGACTCGGTTCGTTCGGCATGGACTCGCACAACGTGCAGATCTTCGTCGACGAGCAGGGCCACGCGCAGGGCGAGGGCACCATCTGGCGCGTGCCGCCGAAGCCCTACGGCATCTCCTACCGCTCGATCATCCCGCGCCGCGGCGAGTGCGAGAACCTCCTCTCGCCCGTCTGCCTCGCGGCCACCCACGTCGCGCACGGCTCGATCCGCATGGAGCCGGTTTTCATGACGCTCGGCCAGAGCGCGGCCCTCGCCGCCGGCGCGGCGCTGGACGCCAAGGTCGGCGTGCAGGATCTCGCCTACCCTTTGCTTCGCGAACGCCTCGTCGCCGCGAAGCAGGTGCTCGCCCCCTGACGCCTCCCTCTTCCCGCCTCCAGCCTGGAGCAACCGGGCCGGAGTGCTTTTCCGCAACCGCCAGTCACCACACATGACCACCCGAATCTTCAACCCCGGCAGCCTGCTCCGGCGCGGCGCCATCCTGCTCCTCGCCGTCCTGCTCCCGGCGGCGTCCAGCTCCGCCCAGGAATCCGCCACCGGCTCGATCTCGGGACGGGTTCTCAACCCGGCCACGCGGGAGTTTGTGCGCGACGCGGAGATTCGCGTCGAGGGCACCACCCTCCTGGCCTCCTCGGAGTCGGGAGGATACTACACGTTGCCGCGGGTGCCCGCCGGACCGGCCAAGGTCACCGTCTCTTTCGCCGGCTACCCGCCGGTCTCGCAGACGATCACCGTGGTCGCCGGCACCAATGTCGCGCGCGACCTCGAGCTGGCCCCGCCGGTTGAAGCCCCCGGAGCGCGCGAGGGCGTGGTAAAAATGGGCGCGTTCGTGATCTCTTCGGGTGCCGAGGGGCAGGCCAAGCAGATCATGAACCAGCGTAATTCCATGAGCCTGGGCACCTCGGTATCCTCCGACCTGTTCGGTGATGTCACCGAGGGGAACGTCGGCGAGTTCCTGAAATACCTCCCGGGGATCGAGATGGAGACGGTCGAGGCCGACACCCGCGGACCACGCCTCGGCGGCATGAATCCGGAATACGCCGGAGTCTCGGTCGACGGCATGAAGTCAGCGAGCGCGGACGGCTTCGGCGTCTACGGCGCGACCACCAACGGCTCCACCGGCAGCGCCACGCGCAGCTTCAGCTTCGAGCAGGTTTCCATCAACAGCATCGAGTCGATCGAGATCTCCCGCGTCACGCCCGCCGACCTCGACGGGGACGCGATCTCCGGGACCATCAACATGAAGATGAAGCGCGCCTTCGACACGAAGGGACGGCGCCTGGTCTGGTCGCTGAGCGGCGGACTCAACTCCGAGGAAATGACCCTCCGGCGGACCCCGGGCCCGGGCGACAGCATCGGGCGCAAGGTCCGGCCGACGGCCAGCCTCAACTACTCGGAAAGTTTCCTGAACGGCCGCCTCGGCCTCCTCTTCGGCCTGAGCGAGTCAAACCTCTACAACGAGCAGCAGCGCGTGCAGAACGCCTACGGCGCGGGCACCGGCGCCGCCGCGGGACAGCAGGTCGTGACCTCGGTGATCATCAAGGACGGCCCCAAGTGGACCGAGCGACGGACCGCGACCATGACGGTGGACTTCAAGGCCACCGGGAGCCTGATCCTCTCGCTCAGCGGCAGCTTCAACGGTTACGAGATGTTCGCCTACAACCGCCTCTCGACCCTGACGACCGGCGCGAACCAGTTGGCCGGCTCGGACCTGCTGACCATCCGCACCTCCGCGGGTGCCGCAAACCTCAACAACGGCAACGGGAATATCAACAAACGCACCACGGGCTACACCCTCATCCCCAAGTTCGAGTACCGCTGGCGCGGCTTCACCTTCGACGGCGCCTACTCGGCCTCGGTCTCGCGCAACACCTACGGCGCCTTGCGCACCGGCATGGCCGGCAACGCCCAGGTCAACGCCGTCGCCAACCTCACCGTGGTGGCGACCCGCCCCAGCGCGACCTCCAGCGCGTGGCAGTTCACCCAGACGGGCGGCCAGGACTGGTCGAGCCTCGCGTCGTACACCAACCCGCGCGTCACCGACGACGTGCGGTACGTCTACAACGAGGTGAGCAACGCCGCGTTGAACGGAAAATGGAACACGCCTCTCCGCTGGCCCACCTTTCTGAAGTTCGGCGCGAAGCGGCAGGAGCGGATCACGAACGCCGACAACAAGGGCTCGCTGTACAACTACAGTTACACCGGGCCGGGCGGCGGTACGGCCGGCACCTACGCCGCGTTCCCCACGCCGTTCGTCTTCGCCCCGGACGGCCTCGGCGTGGTTTTCCGCTCGATCAACGGCGGCGGCGGGCCGGCCTACGCCAACCGTGACGCGGTGGGCCGCCTGTTCCGCTCCAACCCGGAGTACTTTGTCAGCACCACGACCGCGGAGAACTACTACACCGCCGCCTTCGCGCAACGGAAGCGTTTCACCGAGCTGATCCCTTCCGCCTACGTGCTGGCCAACACGCGCACCGGCCCGTGGCAATTCCAGGCCGGCCTGCGCTGGGAGGAGACGCGCACGCTCTCCCGCGAATTCGATCCCCTCACGGTTTCCCAGGTCGCCGCGGCCGGCTATGCCGTCAACCGGTCCCTCGGGCGCGCCACCACGGTCGCCGGCCTCGACTACCAGTACCGCAGCAAGCCGATGGTGGCGCGTGAAGGCCGGTACGAGAACTTCTTCCCGAGCGTCACCGCGAAGTACCGGTTCTCCGAGAACCTCATCGCCGACGCGGGCTACGGCCGGGCGATCAACCGTCCCAACGTCCTCGACCTCAGCGGGCTGATGTCGATCAACGAGACCGCGCAACTGGTCACGGTGAGCAACCCGAACCTGAAACCGGAGAACTCGGAGCGGATCGCCGCCAGCCTCGCGTACTACCTCTCCGGCAACGGCAGCCTCCGCGCCACTTTCACGGAGACCCACATCGAGAACCTGAAGACGCTGACCGAGCTCACCCCGCAGGAATACGGGCTGACCGATCCGGTGTTCACCGGCTACACCGTCATCACCAACACCCAGGGCGAAAGGACGCGGCGCTTTCGCAGCATGGAGCTCGAGTACCGCCAGCGCCTCGATTTTCTCCCGACCACGCTCGGCAACGCCACGGTGTTCGCTTCTTACACCCGCACCTACGCCAGCGAGCGCCGCATCGGCCTCACTCCCCACGTGATCACGGGCGGCGTCGACTACCGGTTCCGTCTCCTCGGCGTCGGCCTCCGGACGCGCTGGGAGGACGAGGCGCCGTGGAGCAGCGCCACGCGCTACCGTCCGCAGGTCATCAAGTACGACGGCAACCTCGACCTGCGCCTTGGCCGCCGGTTCACGCTCTTCGTCCAGGCCCGGAATATCTTCAACCGCAAGTACGAGGTCTACGAGGGCAACGGCAGCCTCTTCGTGGCCGAGAACTACGGCAGCAACTGGGTCCTTGGCCTGCGGGGTGAATTCTAGGCCGGGCCCGCCGGCCGCTTGACGGCCGGAGACTCCGCCCCGGAATCACAACCGCCGCCACCCGCCACCGGCCCGCACTTTTTCAGCAACACCCCATGTCCCAGCCCAACATCCTCTTCGTGATGACGGACCAGCAGCGGTTCGACACGATCTCGGCGCTTGGCGCGCCGGTCGTGCGGACCCCGAACCTGGACCGGCTCGTCGCGCGGGGCATCGCCTGCACGAATGCGTACACCAGCTGCCCCGTGTGCGTGCCCACCCGCTACACCCTGATGTCGGGCTGCGAGCCCTCCGCGACCCAATGGCTGACGAATTGGGCGCCGGCGACCAGCGTGCGGGAGCGCTGCGGGCCGTACCTGCCTGAGATCCTCGCCGCCCGCGGTTACCGCACGTGGGGACTGGGGAAATTCCACACCGAGCCGCGTCTGGAGCCGCTGGGTTTCGAGCTGCAGGAATACAGCGAGGAACTGTGGTCCACGGAGGCGGAGTTCCTCGCCGACGACTATGTGAAGTGGCTGCGGGAAAAGGCGCCGGCCTTTTCCCACCTCGAGCAGGTCCACGGGGAACGCACCGACATGTACTACGCACCCCAGACCCGCCCCGTCCCGCAGGCGTTGACCGTGGAATCGTGGGCAACCGGCCGCGCGATCGACGAGATGGGCCGACCCGATCCGCGCCCCTGGTTCGGTTTCGTGTCGTACGTGACACCGCATCCGCCGCTCGCGCCGCCTATCCCTTACAACCGGAGACATAACCCGGATGACATGCCGAACCCGGTCCCCGGCGACGCGGAGGTCGACGCCGCCGACGACTACCTCGGCTGGATGAACCACGCCGTCTGGGCCGAGGACATCTCCGCCGGGCAGGCCCGCCAGCTGCGCGCCCGCTATTACGGCGCCATTGAATTCGTCGACGACTGCATCGGCCGGATCCTCGACGCGGTGGAAAAGCGACCCGACGCCGACAACACCCTGATCTGCTTCTTCTCCGACCACGGCGATCACCTGGGGGACCACCGGGCGTGGCAGAAGGAGAGTTTCTTCGAGGCTTCCTGCCGCGTGCCGATGCTCGTGAGCTGGCCCGCCCGCCTCCGCGCCGGAGATCGCTTCAACGGCCTGACCGCCTTGACCGATCTCCTCGGCCTCGCCACCGCCGCCACCGGACCGGCTGAATTACGCGACGGTCACAACCTGCTCGCATCCCTCCGCGGCGAGACCGCCCCGCGCGACACGCTGGTCGGCATGTATGGCACTCCGGGCACCCGGCTGTTCAAATGCATGGTCCGCCGCGACCGTTGGAAGTACGTCTGGCTCGCCAACGGCGGCCGGGAGCTACTCTTCGATCTGCAGGCGGATCCGGGCGAGACGCGCAACCTCATCCGCGCCGAAGCCGCGATCGCCACAACGCTGCGCGCGGAAGCGGAGGCCACCTTGGCGAACCGTGAATTCACGCGCGCCGCGCTCGACGGGCCGTCGTTGCGCGCGCTGCCGTTCGAGCCGTTCCCCCGCCAGCGCATCAAGCAGTTCGCGCGTGGCGTCACCGATTTCGGCCAACCCGCGGTCAAAGCATGAACCCGCCGGCCACGTCCTCCGCGCCCGCGTCCGCACCTGCGGTCGGCGCGGGCACGCGCGCCGCCTACGGCGCGTCGGCGTTCGCGGAGAACCTGGCCATCAATTCGATCAACCAGCTGGCGAACGCGGTGTTCAACCTGACCCTTGGCGTGCCCCTGCTGCTGGTCGGCCTCGCGCTTTCGCTGCCGAGGCTGATCGACGTGTTCCTGGATCCGCTGGTGGGTAATTGGAGCGATTGCGTCCGCTCGCGCTGGGGCCGGCGCCGGCCCTTCATCCTCGCCGGAGCTCTCGCCTGCGCCGTGGTCGCGACGGGGCTCTGGTTTTTCCCCGAGGGCCGCTCCACGACGTTCTACTTCTGGTGGCTGCTCGCCGGCTGCGCCGCGATGTCCGTCGCCTACAGCTTCCTCATCGTACCGTACGGCGCGCTGGGCTTGGAGCTGGCGGAGGATTACCACGAGCGCACGCGGCTGATGGGTGCGAAGTCGATGTTCCACAAGGCCTCGGGTATTGTGAACCAATGGCTGTTGAAGTGGGTGCGCGACGCCGGGGCCGGTAACCTCATCGCAGGCGGGCGCTGGTGCGCGCCGTTCCTCGGGCTCGCCATCGCCGCCCTCGGCGCCCTCACCGTCTGGCGTGTGCGCGAACGCCCGACCGCGGCACCCGCGGTTGCCCGACCACGCCTCTCCTGGCGAGAGAGCTGGGCGATCGCGATGCGCCAACCGGACTTCCGCCGGCTCGTGCTCGCGCAGGTCTTCATCTACATGAGCTTCCTCGTGATCGACACGACGGGGTTCTACCTGAACGTCTTCTACGTCCATGGTGGCGAGATGGGGGCGGGCGCCGCGATGAAAGGCTGGTACGGCACCGCGTTCCAGGCGTGCGGGTTGCTCGCGGTCCCGCTGATCGTGCGTCTTGCGCGGCGAATCGGGAAGAAGCAGGCCTTCCTCTGTTGCACGGTCACGATCGCGCTCGGCGGCGCGGCCAAATGGTTCTGCTACGTGCCCGGCGCCGGCTGGTGGCTCCTCCTGCCGTCGGCGCTCATGGGGCCCGGACTGGTCGCGGTGATGGTGCTGACCCCGTCCATGACCGCCGACATCTGCGACCTCGAGGCCGCGGACAGCGGCGTGCGTCGCGAGGGCCTTTTCAACGCGATGCTGGCTTGGTCGCTGAAGGCCGCCCTCACCGGATCCATCCTACTCGCCAATGTCGTGCTGCACCTGGCGGGCTGGGACACGGCGCGGCAGGCCGCGCAGGCTCCGGGTACCTTCCTCGCGATGCGGATCACGTTCGCGGGGGGCACCGTGATCCTCGCCGGTGTCGCGGCGTGGTTCATCCACCGCTACACCGTGACCCCGGGCGCCGTGGCCGCCGCGCAGACCCGGTTCGCGGCCAACGGCGCAGCGTGAGCCGGTTTGCCCAAGGCACCCACGAAGTTTAATTGAAGTGATCCCGTGAAAAGGCGCCCGCCAGATCCCGACGTACCGCCCGCCACGGAGGCCCCGGCGGTATGCCGCTCCGGACTCTTCCAGTTCGCGCCGCACCAGACTTTCTCCAACGGCTGCGTGCAGAGCCGCGGGCTCTTCTGGTGCAAGAGCGGCAGCGGGCGTTTCGAAGTCGACGGGGATGCGTTCACTCTCGGACCCAACGACCTGTTTGTGCTGCCGTGGGGCCGGCGCATCACCTACCGCCCGTCACCAGACACCCCGATGTTCACGGCCCACGTGCATCTCATACCGTGGTACCGGCCCGGCACCCGCTGGGTGGCAAACGTCCCCCATGAACCCACCGAGCCGGAGTTTGACTCCGCGGACCGCCACGACGTGTCGTGGCCCGGGCTGCGGGGTGTGGTTCGTCTGCGCCTCGCTACGGAGGAGCCGCTGGCCCGCCTCATCGACTACACCACTCGCTGGTACATGGACTCCCGCCGCGAGGAGTCGGAAGCGCGCGCGCTCGGCCTGCTGCTGGTGCGGGAGGTTCTCCGCAAGTCGGGGGATCCCGCGCAAACCGTCGAGCCGTTCCCCGAGGATCTGCAGCGGCTCGTGACGCATGTCGACCGCGGCTTCCAACTCGGGCCGCGCATCTCCGAGATGGCCGCGATGGTGGGCCGGAGCCGCTCGCACGTGCTGAAGCTGTTCCGCCGGCATCTCGGGATGTCCGCGAAGCGCTACGTCGTGGAACGCCAGCTGCGGGAGGCCCGGGAACTGCTGCTCACCACGACCCTCACGGTCGCGGAAATCGGCCGGCGCGTGGGCCTGCCCGACGCGTACCACTTCTCGAAGCTCTTCCATCGCCACATCGGCACGTCGCCCCGCGATTTCCGCCAGCGCCACGGCACCTTCGCGTCCCTGCCTCGTCCGTCGGAACATGCCAGCCAGCCGCCGAAGGCGGGGGCGTGAACGGGGCCGGGCATTTTCGGAATTCAGCACCGGCCCAGGAACGAATGGGCATCGTCTTGACGGCTCTTCTTCCTGCGTCAGCTTTTTCCCGTGAAAAATACGTACACCATCCGTGAGCTCCAGCGCTCCACCGCCGCCGCTGTCCGCGGCGCCGAGTCCGGGACCTTGGTCACGGTAACCCGCCATGAGCGCCCAGTGGTGCACCTCATTTCCGACGAGAGGCTGGGAGCGTTGTTGGAGACCTTGGAGTTGGCGGGCACCCCCGACTTCGCCGCGGCTATCGGAAATCTCAAATCCGGTCGGCTGAAGTTCCGACCAGCGGCGGACCTTTGAGAAAGCCCCAGATAGTTATAGCGGAGCCGGTTTGGGATTACCTCCACGCACTGGCTCCCGACCCGCGCCAACGATGCAAGGCCGCGCTGCTGGCACTACCCGCGGGCGATACGAAGCAGCTGGAAGGCGAATACGCGGGCTACCACCGACTGCGCGTCGGATCCCTCCGGTTTGTCTACCGCCAACACGAGGGCCGCATCGAGGTCTTTTACGTCGAGCAGCGCCGGCTGGTTTACGACCTGCTCGCCGCGCGCATCGCGCAGCTGTTCGGACAGGGCTGAGTGAACGTTTCGACCGGGACAGATTTGCCCCGACCCTCCGCGGCCTAGTAATACCCACGCCTCACTCCATCACCAGCTTCGCGAGGTAGATCGCGGACTTGCCCTCGTGGCTTGAGTAATAGCTCACCCACAATTGTCCGTCGGGATGCCACGCCAGGCCGGCGTAACTCGTGTCGCCGCCGCTCGGCAGCGTCGCGAGCGGCTGCAGTTTTCCGTCGGCGCCAAGCCGCGCCACGAGCGTGCTCACACCTTTGCCGTTAACTGGCGAGGGTTTCGTGTGGTCCCGCGTGCACACGATCCAACCGCCGTCCGGGGCGCGGACAAAGTTCGGGCCACCGAAACGATGGCCGGTCGCGGTCCACTTCCACTCCTTGAAGGGGAGAGCGGAGACGCCAAACCAACCGAGGGTGTCGCCAGCCTCGCGGCGCACCATCGCGACCATGCGACCGTCGGGTTCGAAGCGCAGCGTGGTTTCGTTCGGGCGCCCATCCACCGCGAGTGTCGTCACCCGCTCCCAGCGCAACCCGTCGCGGCTTGAATGGAGGTTCAGCTGCCAGCTCTCCTCCCGCGTGCCGTCGGGGCGCGGGGCGCTCTGACGATAGGACGCGCCGTAGGCGACGCCCTCGTGCCAGGTCACGCGCCAGAGCCAGTCTCCTTCCTCCAGCACCCGCGCGGGCGGCGTCCAGGTGCGACCGTCGGCGGAAAACAGAACCCGCGGCTGCCGGCCCTGCAGCACCTTCGTCCCGAGGTAGACCGATCCCCCGCACAAGATCATTAGCCGACCATCCGGTGTGACGGAGAACTTGGGGTCGCGCAGGTCGATGTCTTTCTCCGTGATCCGCGCGGCGGATTCCCACTTCGCGCCGTCGGCGGACTCGAGCACCTGGATCGCGCCGTCCCCTCCGACGTGAGCCTCGGCCTCCCGGAAGGTGCACCACCAGCGGCCGCGCCACTGGACCAGATCCGTGAACGCGTTGTGTTTGCCGGCGTCCCAGATGCGTCGCACTTCGAGGACTCTCGCGGAGGGAATAGCGGCCGCGGAAACCGGCGAAAAGACGCCGCAGGCAAGAACGAGCGCGGCGAACAGGCGGGCACCAGGAAAACGCGGGGGGGAGTTCATGTCGAAACTTGGT